>JBGTCM010000196.1:0-3326 GCA_041748795.1 Pyrinomonadaceae bacterium | reverse complement strand
CGAAGATGCTGTTCAACCAGCTGTCCAATCTTTTGCACGAGGGCGTCGAGACGAGCGCCTTCCTCGTTTACAACCGGAGCACGCTTCACCAAAGCCATAAAAGCGCCATCGGTGTTTTCCACGCGAACAGTGGTCGCGCGTTCGCGGCCTTCAACCACGACCTTGATTTGACCGTTCTCCTGTTTCTGCGATTGCAGAATTCGACCCAGGGTCCCGACACCATAGATTTGGTCGGGCGAAGGTTCATCAACCGTCGCGTCATGCTGAGTCGCCAGAAAAATCGTGCGATCCGCAGCCAGCGCCTGCTCGAGGGCACGCACCGATCCTTGCCGGCCGATCTTGAATGCTACTTTTGTGAAGGGGAAAATAACGACGTCACGAATTGGAACCATTGGGTACCACGCGACGTCGGCAGGAGCACGATCAGAGTATTCTTCCATAATTTAATTATTACTTAATTAATCAGCCTTCTTGCAACAAAGGCGAGCCGCTCAAATTGCCGTCTCGCCTTAAAGACTTCTAATTGTAGATCAATTCCCATGTGCACGCCACACAGGGGTCTTCGGCCACAAACTGGGGCGGATTAGAACCTACGCCGCGGCGCCGTCGATACCTGCCAGGCCCTCCCCTGGAATAGCCCGCCGCCGCTCGACCATCTCACTGGTGATGACAAACTCCTTGACCCTTTTCTGTGACGGCAGCGTATACATCGCATCCAAAAGCAATTCTTCCAGGATCATCATTAGTCCGCGAGCGCCGACCTTCCTTTCGACAGCCTGCTTGGCCACTGATTTCAAAGAATCTTCCGTGAACTTCAGCTTAACGTTGTCGAAGTCAAACTTCTTCTGATACTGCTTCACCAACGCATTCTTCGGTTCGGTCAGAATCTTGATCAGCGCGCCTTCATCGAGTTCGTGCAGCACGCCGCAAACCGGCAATCGTCCGACAAATTCCGGAATCAAGCCAAAGCGGATTAGATCCTCTGGCTGCACGGCTGCGAGCGCTTCAGCGTGACGATGACTGCCACTCTTCACTTCAGCCTGGAAGCCGAGCGACTTGTTGCGCAACCGCCGGCCGATAACTTTTTCGAGACCGACAAACGCGCCGCCGCAAATGAACAGAATGTTTGACGTGTCGATAGGGAAGAATTCCTGATGTGGATGTTTGCGTCCGCCCTGTGGAGGAACGTTGGCAACGGTGCCTTCAAGTATCTTCAACAGGGCTTGCTGCACACCTTCACCGGAAACGTCACGAGTGATCGAAGGGTTCTCGTCCTTGCGACATATCTTGTCGACTTCGTCTATATATATGATCCCCTGTTGAGCGCGTTCGACGTCGCCATTGGCAGCCTGGAGGAGCTTGAGAATAATGTTTTCGACGTCTTCACCGACGTAACCTGCTTCAGTCAGCGTGGTCGCGTCAACGATAGTGAAGGGAACACTGAGCATTCGTGCCAGCGTTTGTGCCAGCAGAGTTTTGCCGGTGCCGGTTGGCCCAATCAGCAGAATGTTAGCTTTCTGAATTTCAACTTCCGAGCGACGCTTGCCGAGTTCGATCCGTTTGTAGTGTTGATACACAGCGACGGCCAGGCGCTTTTTGGTTTCGTCCTGGCCGATCACATATTCGTCGAGAAAGTTTTTAATCTCACCGGGCTTTGGCAGTGGTGGTCGTGTGGCAACCGATTCCGCCTGCTGATCGTCCGTGATGATCTCATTGCAGATATCGATGCACTCGTTACAGATGTAAACGGTGGGCCCGGCAATGAGTTTCTTAACTTCATTCTGCGACTTCCCGCAGAATGAGCACCGTAGCGTGTCGTCGGTTCGTCTGACCATGTGTTTAGGGGGTCTCCTTAAAGCTTCGATCGAACCCGATTACTTACTGAGTACGGGTGAGTTACCGGGAATCTCCGGACCGCCGGCCATCTCTCGATAGCGCTGCACACACTCGTTACAAATAAAGGCCGTCTTACCAATCATTTGTTTTGGGACTCCGGGCGCGCGTTGCGGCGTTCCGGAAACGATGTTTGCAACCTCTCCCTTCGAGCGGCCGCAAAATGAACAACTAAATCCGCGAGCCTTCATTTTAGAAATCATCGGGAGCATCTCCAGTTGTTGCTTCGCTATTCGCGGTGGGCAATAACTTCGTCTATTAAACCATACTCCTTGGCTTGCACGGCAGACATTATTTTATCGCGCTCAACGTCGCGCTCGACAGTTTCAAACGCTTGTCCCGTGTGTTTGGCAATAATTTGAGAGGTCAGTTCGCGCATGCGCAGGATTTCTTCGGCCTGGATGCGGATATCGGTTGCTTGCCCCTGCGAACCGCCGGAAGGCTGATGGATAAGTATGCGAGAGTTTGGCAAGGCGAAGCGTTTGCCCTTGGCGCCGGCCGCCAACAGCAGCGCGCCCATGGAAGCACATTGGCCCACGCAGATCGTCGTGACATCCGGACGGATAAATTGCATGGTGTCGTAAACCGCCATCCCGGCAGTGATCGAGCCACCCGGTGAATTGATATAGATGTTGATGTCTTTCTCGGGATCTTCAGCTTCGAGGAAGAGCAGTTGGGCCACGATCAGGTTGGCAATCTGATCGTCAATGGGCGTGCCTAAGAAAATAATGTTGTCTTTCAGGAGTCGTGAGTAAATGTCGAAAGCGCGTTCGCCGCGCGACGTTTGCTCTACGACCATTGGAACTAAAGCCATGCTATCAATCATCCTTCACGGTGCAGAATACAGAAGTCAGGAGTCAGGAGTCAGAAGAAAAAGCCTAAGCTCTGATTCATTCTGACTTCTGACTCCTGACTCCTGACTCCTCAGTTTGTTCGCGCCACACTTCGTCAGTTATTTGTGCGTTGGCAACCAGAAGATCCAGTGCTTTACGATTGCTCAACCTGTTCGCGATGCTACGTTCGCCCCCATCCTTTGTCAAGACGCTACGCACCTGCTCTATCGACTGTTTGGAGCCTCTTGCGATTGATTGAATCTCCTCTTCGATCTCTTCATCTGAGACGTCGATTTTCTCCTCTTCCGCTATGCGTTCGAGCAGCAGCGACCCTCGCACATCTTGTTCTGCCTGGCCCTTAAGTTCCTCCTGCGCGCCCTCCCAATTTATCTCCTGGCCACGCGGATCAACTCCCCTACCCATCATGTCGCGCACCACGCTCTCGAGACGAATACTTGTCTGGCGGGCCACGAGACTCTGCGGCACCTCAAACTGATGGCCCTCGAGAAGTTTTTGCATCACCTCGGCGCGGACACGATGATCGGCCTCCATGAGGGCACGCTTTTCCAGGTCTTCCCGAATCTTGGCGCGCAGGGTATC
>JBGTCM010000195.1:0-4973 GCA_041748795.1 Pyrinomonadaceae bacterium | reverse complement strand
AACGCGGAAAGACGCGAATCGGAAAAAAATAAGAAACCTCATTAGCTGGAACGGAGGCCCTCACGTGAATGAAGGCGTTCTAAAGCACCGAGAATTGACTCAGAAAATCATCGGAGTTTTCTATGAGGTCTATAACGAACTAGGTCATGGTTTTCTTGAGTCAGTCTACGAGAAGGCGTTTGAGCAACTTCTGAACTATCTTCGCGCGACCGAGATTGAAGTCGGCCTTTTATTCAGTTTTGGACTTAAGCCGGAATTCAAACGAATGGCCTACGATAATGTTCGGAAGAACCAAAGACAGCCCACGGGCTTATTGAGCACGCTACTATCTGGAGAGCAAGAACTCTGCTGATTCGCGTTTATCCGCGTTCATCCGCGGCTAAGTAAACGAATGAAAGTCGCCCGCTATTCAAAATTCAAAGGCCTGGACGTCTCCGGTATAAATCTTGGCGACCTGATGGAAGGTCTGTCTGATTCCCTGCTCGATTCCGGTTACGACGACGATTACTACTGGACCCGTCAACGACGCCCGCAGGACACCTCTCTCGATGCGTTGAGACGCGCGCTGTTGCAATCGGTGATGGACCAGGGTCTGCTTGATCAACGGCAGATTCAGGAAATGCTCGACGACAATGAAGGCAAGTTTAAAGGTTCATTGCTCGAGGAGATGCTCAATCAGTTGATTGAACGGCTGGTTGAAGAAGGCTACCTGACGCTCAAGGAAGAGCCCGCCCAGCAACAGCGACAGCCGCAGGGCCAGGGCACTCCGGACGTTTCCGAACCCTTACCCCGCAACGTTAAGTTTGAAGTCACCGAAAAGGGCCTCGACTTTTTGGGTTACAAGACGCTTCGAAATCTGCTTGGCAGTCTTGGCAAGAGCTCCGTGGGCCGTCATGAAACGTCACATCTGTCCACCGGCGTCGAAGCCGCTGCCGCCAGCAAGCTTTACGAATTTGGCGACACGATAAACCTTGATGTAAACACTACGCTGCTGAGCGCCATTCAACGAGAAGGCCTGACGGTCCCGCTAAATCTCGAGTACAGCGATTTGCATGTTCATCAATGCGACTACCAATCGTCATGCGCGACAGTCGTCATGCTCGACTGTTCGCATTCCATGATCCTCTACGGCGAGGATCGTTTCACGCCCGCCAAGAAAGTTGCGCTTGCGCTGGCGCATCTGATTCGAACTCAGTATCCCGGCGACTCGCTGAAGATTGTGCTGTTCCACGACTCGGCTGAAGAATTGCCACTTGCAAAACTTGCTACGACCCAGGTTGGCCCATACCACACAAATACCGCTGAAGGCCTGCGGCTCGCGCGCCGCATATTGCAATCGCAGCGGAAGGAGATGAAACAGATTGTCATGGTGACAGACGGAAAGCCCACCGCCTGTTTTGTGGACGGGGCAACACAGCCGTTCCAATCATCTTCTCAAAGAAAGGCCGGCATCGGTGCAGCCTCTACCGCCGCAACGTCTCGCCGCATCTACAAAAACTCGATGGGCGGGGATCCGTTTGTGATGGAGGCCACGTTTAAAGAGGTACAGGCCTGTCGCAAAGCGGGCATCATGATCAACACTTTCATGTTGGCCAGCGATTTTTACCTCGTCGAGTTTGTAAAGCAGATGTCCGCCATGACAAACGGAAAGGCTTACTTTGCCAACCCGGACAATCTTTCTCAATTTGTCTTGATAGATTTTCTTCGACGACGAACCAGTCGGGTTTCCTGAAGGCGGTAATCTGTCCGCAGATTACGCAGATTCGGCCGTTAGGTAGTTGCGTCCGTGGTATCTAACAAACCGTGACAACCGTATGGTAGTCCTGGCCCATCTAAAATCTGCGTAATCTGCGGATGGCTTTTGTTTTGCTCAGAGCGTCGATATCCCACCCCAAAATCGTACCGCCGTGGTTAAATACGCCTAATGATCAGTGCCGATTCGAAATCACCTTTCTTACAACGAGGGCGTCGTCACCTGCCGTACATCATTCTCGTTGCCGGCCTGGTTTTCACAGTCATTATCTCCCTGGTTCACACGCGAGGTTGGTTTCCTTACATTCTGGCAGCGGGAATATTAGTCACTCTTCTTTTCTTTGGGGTCACGCGTTCACAAATACAGGCCCGAAACATAGCTGAACGTTCAGATGCCGAGAAGCGGGAGTCGGAAGAGAAATTACGTCAGACTCTTGAAGAACGGAAACGAGCTGAAGATGCCGTCAGGGAGGGTGAGGAGCGTTACCGGGAGTTAGTTGAGAACGCAAACGATATAGTCTTCACTCTTGATCTGCAGGGCAATGTCACTTCGATTAACAAAGCTGTCGAGTCTCTCACCGGTTTTACGCAAGCCGAGATGCTCAAGATGAACATGAGCGAGTTCCTTACTCCTCAATCAACAGAGACTGCGCGGCTGATGACTGCGCGCAAGATGGCCGGAGCAGAACGCACCAACTATGAAGTGGAAGTGCAGACCAGGGACGGCCGGGCAGTGACACTGGAAATCAGCAGCCGTCTCGCACGCAACAATGGTAATCCGGTCGGTATACAAGGAGTGGCCCGCGACATCACCACCCGCAGACTTGCGGAAGAAGCGTTGCGTCAGGCAGACCAGCGAGCGCTCTCGGAATATGAACGGCTGCTTGAGCGCCTCGCCGGCCTCGCGCAAACATTGGGAACTTCGCGCGACCTGGTGGCGATCTTCCATGGCCTACGTGAGTTCACTCTTCTGTCAGTTCCGTGCAACGGCTTTTTTGTCTCACTTTACGATCCAGTTCGCGATGTGCGCACTGCTTGCTACGGTTGGGCCGATGGAAAAGAGATCGATGTTTCGGCACTGCCTCCGATGCCCGTGACTTCACGTGGACCAAATAGCCGCGCCGTCAGGACGAACCAGGTAATCATCACCAACGATTACATGACCAAAACTATCGGACACCCGGCCATCCTGGTTGGGCCAGACAATGGTTTACGGCCACAGTCATCACTTTCAGCGCCGATGGCTGTGATGGGCCGAATCCTTGGGACCATAGAAGTACAAACATACGAAAAGTCGGCGTACCGTCCGGAGCATGTAACCGCGATGCGAATGGCGGCAAACCTCACCGCGGTAGCCATCGAAAACACCGGCCTCCTGGAACGCGAAAGTACCGCGCGTGCAAACGCGGAAGAATCCAACCGGCTGAAGGACGAGTTTCTGGCTACTGTATCGCATGAGTTGCGCACGCCCTTGACCGCGATTTTGGGTTGGTCGCGCATGCTCGAGGGTGAACCTCTGAGCGGTGAAATGGCCAGGCGCGCGATCGAAACAATCAAGCGAAACGCAAAAGCTCAGGCCCAAATTATTGACGATATCCTTGACGTTTCCCGAATCATCACCGGCAACCTCTACCTCGATCTGCATCCGATTGAACTTGAGTCGGTGCTTGAGGGCTCACTAAACGTTGTCAGGCCGACCGCTGACGTGAAGGGAATCCAAATCGAGCTGAGCTTTGATCGGGAGCCAGTCGCCGTCCTGGGCGACGCAAACCGGCTGCAACAAGTCTTCTGGAACCTGTTGTCCAACGCAGTGAAGTTTACGCCTGCCGGCGGCAAGGTGAATGTGCAACTTCGCAAGACCGATTCGCACGTCCAGGTAGAAGTTGCCGATACAGGCCCCGGCATCTCACCAGAATTCTTGCCATATGTGTTTGACCGGTTTCGCCAGGCTGATAGTACTTCGACCCGGCAGCACGGCGGACTTGGGTTGGGATTAGCCATCGCCAGGCATTTGATTGAGATCCATGGAGGCACGATTGAAGCAAGGAGTGACGGTGAAGGCGCTGGAGCAACGTTTACTTTGAGGCTTCCGGTGGTGGGCTCGAAGCTGGCTCCCGAAATCCAGGACGAACCGAACTTATCACTCGAGGTTGACCCAAAGCATTCGACACCGGCTGAAGTTTTGGCTGACGTGTACATCTTGATTGTTGACGATGATGAAGACACATTGGAGCTGCTTAGTGCAGCGCTCACGCAAAGAAGCGCTCACGTCACGCCAGTGTCATCAGCGGCGGAAGCCTTAGCGGCCATCAAACGTTCGCGGCCTGACGTATTAATTTCGGATATAGCCATGCCTGGTGAGAATGGATATCAATTGATTCAGAGCGTTATGGCTCTCGAGCTCGAATCACCGATTCCTTCAATTGCAATCACGGCTTATGCGAAGGATGAGGATAAAGAGAAAGCGTTTGCGGCGGGCTACGACTATTACTTATCCAAGCCGGTTGAGCTTCGCGAATTCATTTCGACGGTGGCGGAAGCCGCGGGGGTAGTTATCCCGACGTAACTTCAGGCAAAATCGTTTAGAACGCGCACTTGTGCGCCGCGGTCTCGAAATAACTGAGTTGCTGAGTGAGTAGAAACTCAAGCAGCGGACAAGTCCGCTATCTAAACGAAGTTGATGTGGGGTTTCCTTCATGCCAGAGCTACGAAAATACATCATCGAAGAGCGCGTTCGCTGGGGCGACGTCGACGCTGCGGGCATCATCTTCTACGGCGCGTACATTCGTTTCTTTGAGTTTGCGGAAACCGAACTGTTTCGCGCCGTCGGCTTGCCTTACAGCGTGATGTTTGAGGAACTCGATGTTTGGTTGCCGCGAGTACATCTTGAGTGCGACTTCCGTCACGCTGCGCGACTTGACGACTTGTTAGCAGTGTCGGTGTTCGTCGGGAAGTTTGGAACGAAGTCGATGCATTTAAACTTTGAAGTACGTCGCAAGGGCGACGACGAGTTAATTGCCGACGCGCATTTTGTGCTGGCTTCAGTCAGACGCGACACCTTTGAGACGGTGCCGATTCCAGACGAATTAAAGACTCGCCTGGCGCCGTATACTTCGGTTGCTATGTAATGGTCATGATGTATTCAGAGAAGCAACTGCTTACGGAACCGAGCGCGGTAGCGCCGGATCCGAAATGCCACGTTGATAAGAATTGGTTCTTCG
>JBGTCM010000194.1:0-6448 GCA_041748795.1 Pyrinomonadaceae bacterium | reverse complement strand
AGCGCTGCAGGTCAAGGAGTTGACGGTCTTAGCAGATGGGGGCTACTGCGAAGGAAATGCCTTGAAGGACTGCGAGACTGCGGGCATCACTACTTACTTACCGCTGCCGGAGTCAGGTGCCGCCAAGCATCGGGGCGTATTCGACCAGAAGCAATTTCGTTATGACAAAGAACGCGATCTTTATGTTTGTCCGCAAGGCGAAGAACTGCACTTACGACATCTCTGCGAAAAGGACGGCAAGCAGTTCAAAGTCTATAAGACCAAAGCCTGTGCCGGCTGTCCCTTACGAACCCAATGCACAACTAGTAAGTACGGCAGAAAGCTTTTACGCTGGGTGGACCAGGAAGTGATAGAGAGATTACAAGCGCGTAACCGCGGCCGACCAGACTTGCTCAAACGGCGCAAGACGCTGGCCGAACATCCTTTTGGCACGATCAAGCGGAGCATGAATCAGGGGTTCTTTTTACTAAAGGGTATTAGCAAAGTCACTACTGAAACCAGCTTAACCGTCCTGGCTTATAACCTGAAAAGAGTGCTGAACATAGTGGGCGTTGAGCAAATGATCATCTCCATGGAAAAAGCGCCTGCCTAGCCTCAGGCCCCCCCAACTTCTGCTCTTAAGCGAATGAGAAACCGGCAACCCCGAGGTTACGTGCAGCGCTATTTCTCGAACCGTAGTTTTCACACGCTCTCTACCGCTTCCGGTTCTGTTACCGCTCCGCGAACTGTTTCATTGGAGTTTTATGTGCAAAGCCGTCCCACTCACCAGAATCGATATTTAAACCATCATGAACTCACAACTCAGAATCTGGCACGTCGGCAACTGGTGCATCCACATCGGTCAGAAGTATGTGGAGTCACCTTTTGAAGCGCCGAGCAAAGATGTGGAGGTACTTAATTACGCCCAACCTTTCGTGGATGCGCTGCGTGCTATTCCATCAGCCGAAGTTGTGTCTCAACCATCCTGGGAGCTCTACCACATGTCACCGGAAGCCTTTGACGAAAGGTTGAAGTGGGCCACCACCATCATCTTTGCAGATGTGGAAACGAAATGCTTAATGCTGCACCCGGATTTCTTCCAGCGCGCAAAGTGGGGTGATGCTCCTATGGTGTTTCCCGACCGCTTTGATCTCTTGCGGGAGTGGATAGAGAGCGGGCGCCATTTTCATATGAACGGCGGATGGCTAAGCTTTTCGGGTGAGTTAGGGAAGGGAGGCTGGGGCCGTTCGCGCTTCCACGATGCTCTGCCTGTTGAATGTTACCTCACGATGATCTCGTCGAATCTACTGCTGGATATGTAGTTCGTTGCGCGAAGCCCGAGCACGCCGTGGTTAATGGTTTGGATTGGTCCACTATTCCGCCGCTGCTGGGCTTTAACGAAACTCGAATACGGCCTGACTGTGAAACCATCGTGGAGATCGAGAACCAGGGTCAATGGTACCCACTGTTGGCTGAGCGTAGCGTCGGCGCCGGTCGCGTGACTTGCTGGATGTCCGGGGCCAGCCCGCACTGGGGCATCAACTTCATGAAGTGGGATTCTTACTTACGGTTTTGGACGCAGGTTTTCAACCGATCACTCAGGACCCTCTTATGACCTTTAACATCTTCGACTGGCTCATACTGGTTATCTATCTTCTTCTCACGCTCGCCGTCGGCTTCTGGGTGAAGCGCTATGTGGAAGATCTAAGCGGTTATTTGGTGGCTGGTCGCAGGATCAAAGTCTTCCTGGGGGTCGCCACTTTTGCTGCTACTGAGATCGGAACAATCACCTTCATGTATTTTGGCGAACTGGGTTATGTCTCAGGGTTCTCATGCTTTGTGATTGGCTTGCTCGCCATGATTGCCTACATGTTTGTGGGCAAGACTGGTTTTATTATCGTGGCCTTGCGGCGTCATCAGGTGATGACAATTCCCGAGTTTTACGAGCTGCGCTATAGCCGCACGGTTCGTTTGTTGGGTGGCATCATTCTGTTTGTGGGGGGTGTGCTCAACATGGGGATCTTCCTGAAATTTGATGGGATATTTCTCTCCGAAGTAATTGGATTCGGCCCTCAGGCAGTGGCAATCATCATGGTGATAATGGTGGTGATCGTTATCGCTTACACGATCCTTGGTGGAATGTTCTCGGTGGCCGTCACAGACTTCATTCAGTTTGTCATCCTCTCGATGGGTATGCTTGTGGCGACTATCGCCATCCTAATGAACGTAGATCTGACGCGCATGTCGGCTGTTGTCGCCGAGCAATATGGCGAAGCGGGGGTCAACCCGTTGGTTAACCAGCGCTTTGGTTGGATGTTCATCGTCTGGATCCTGGTCAGCAGTGTCGCGGCGGGCGCGCTCTGGCAACCAGGGACGTCCAAGGCGTTGGCATCCGAAAGCCCGGAGGTTGCGAGAAAAGTTTTTCTTTATACGAGTCTGACGTTTGCTGGTCGCGCCATGGTCCCTATGTTCTGGGGCGTGGCGGCACTGGCGTATTTTGGACCAGGAGAAGCAACGACCTCAGCGATGCCCAAGCTGCTAGGGAGAGTCACACCTCACGGATTCCTCGGTTTGCTTGTAGCAGGAATGCTGGCCGCATCCATGTCAACGTATAGCGCCTATTTGCTGGCGTGGAGCTCGGTGGCCACAAGGGATGTGATTGCATGTCTGCGTCCGACTAACTTTAGCGAGCGAACCACCATCTGGCTGACCAGACTGCTCGCCGCTTTAATCGGAACGTTTCTTTTGATCTTTGGACTCTGGTATCAGATCCCGGATACAGCGTTTCAGTACCTCTATATTACAGGCGCGATGTATACGGCGGGTGCTCTTGGATGTGTGGCCGCTGGTGTGTATTGGAAGAAGGCTAATACCGCCGGCGCTTACTGCGCACTAATTCTCGGAGCGTTGGCGCCGGCAGGGTTCTTGATACTTGAAAAGTCGCGCGGCTCGCTGCCGGCATGGTTGGAATTCATCACGGACGTAAATGTGTCCGGCGTGCTTAGTTTTCTTCTGGCGTTTGCCGGAATGATCATTGGGTCGCTGCTCACGCAGAAGACCCATCCGCCAATCAAACTTCACCCGCAGGAGACGATATGAACACTGGCGCACTTTTGTGGCTAATTATTTTCGCCGTTTCTGCGACTGTCTTTTTTATCGTGGCGGCCATCGTTGGCGTCAGGGGCGTCAGTGATCTCAAAGATCTTCTCAGGTCGAAGCGTGACCATCCATAGGCCAAGAGTGGCAATGCGGCTGTAGACAAACCTCAGCGGTATCTCTAGCGTTTGTCGGGCAAAACTTGTAACGCAAACTGTTAGTTTGCGGACGGTTGGATTACGCGGAGCCTCGTCTCTGACGCGCCATCCGCAAACTAACAGTTTGCGTTACAGCACCTGTCCTTACTACGGCTCCAACGAGGGTTCGTAAGTCATAATAAACTCCAGGAATTTCGATACCTCGATCATGTCCTTGCCGGTGAATCTGATGCTGTGCGCATCTGTGCGTTCGACAATCGAAAGGTAGCTAAGCACCTCTGACGGCCGGTAATTCTTGAAGCGCACGTCCAATTGGATTGGCGTGGCAAGTTTATGGGGCTTGAAGTCTTTGATCCGACCGATCGCCTTTTTCACCTTCTCGCGAATCAATTGGTTAGCGGCTTCCGGCATCATGGTTTTTGCCGAGTGAAACCCTGATGCCCATTTCACGACCGCTCCTTCAACATCGCCAAGCAGCGCGGTAGTCTCTTTCACCACCGCATCATCGCCCGACACCATAATGATCGGCACATTGAAATGACCAGCTATAGCCGCGTTGAGGCCCGCTTCGGAAACGGAAACACCTTTGAGTCGAATATCAGCCAGGCGGGCGCTGGACATTGTGTGTGCCCGCACTCCTTGAGGGTTGGTTGTCCCGGTGTGGTAGCCCAGAAAGATCGCGCCGGCGAAAGTCTCATCAATGCCTTGCATCATCAAGAGCGGTCGGGGCCACGAGCGGACGAGCAAGATATTCTTGGGTAGCTTCTCAATTAATAGGTTTTGACCGTTGCCGTGCGAGTCGCTGACAACGATTTCGGTTGCGCCCGCTTCAAAGGCTGCCTCGATGGCGGCATTGACTTCCTGCGTCATGAATTCTCGGAACCGAGCATACTCAAAGCCCTGAGGGCCTAATTGCTCGTTGGTCACGACCCCAACGACGCCTTCCATATCCGCGGAAATGTATATCTTCAACTTTCCCTCCTGCGCCTGGACGGTGATAACAAAGCTCATTACTAAAAGCGCCAAACACGTCGGCCGAAATTTCATCTTCAACGCTCCTTCTGTCGATGTTGAAAGAATCCAATTACAGAACCCAGCGCGGTAGCGCGGGATACCTGGAGCCGGCAAGCATTACAAAGGCTTATCCTCTTTATGTTGAGTAGCCGAAGGATCCCGCGACGCTGTTGATGTTGAAAAAATCCAATTACAGAACCCAGCGCGGTAGCGCGGGATGCGGAAGTCGGCAAGCATTACAAAGGCTATTCCTCTCTATGTTAAGTAGCCGAAGGATCCCGCGCTACCGCGCTGGGTTCTGTATTGATCACCTGAAATGAAACTGCAGTACCTGGGAGCCTACACCTCTGCCTTTTCCACGGCGCTTTGCAGCTTGTCGAGCGCGCCCTGCAACACGCCGTCTTCACGCGCAATGCACAGTCGCATGTAGTTGTCCCACTGATCTCCATCAGCAAACGCGCTTCCCGGCACCGCTGCCACGCCAGCTCGGTCGATTAACATCTCGTTAAGCTGCATCGCATCTTCAAATCCTGAGGGGATTCGTGCCCACACGTAGAACGCGGAGCCTGAGTCGTAAACCTCGAACCCAACTTGTTCAAGAGACTCAGTGGCGAAGCTCCTCTTCACAGTAAAACGTTTCCTTAAGTCGGTGTAGTACTGTGGATCAGTCATCAACACTTCGGATAGGGCACGCTGCAGCGGCGTAGGGGAGCACACGTAGAAAACGTTGTTGGCCTTGTTGAGAGGAGAAACTAATCGCGCCTCACCGTAAACGTAGCCGAGCCGCCAGCCTGAGATATTCCATGATTTAGAGAAGGAGTTGACGGTGATCGTTTTCTCCCACATGCCCGGCAACGTCGCAATAGAAATGTGCGGCTGAGCGCAGACCACGTAATGTTCATAGACCTCGTCCGCGATACAGAGCAGATCAAACTCATGACATACAGCGGCAATAGCTTCGACTTCACTTCGGCTGAACACCTTGCCGGTCGGATTCACTGGCGTACAAAGGATGATGGCCCGCAAAGGGAATGTCTTTCGGTTCTTCAACTCTCGGCATCGAGCCCGCAATTCATCACCGTCAAGTTCCAGCTTTTCGCCATGAAGCGGTAAGACTTCCGTGGTGGAACCTAACTCATTAAGAATGTGCCGGTGGTAAGGATAGTAAGGTTCAAAGACGAGGGCAGAAGCGTGCCTCAGGTACGTTTGTGCGATCGCTATGAGTGCTCCGGTTGCCCCTGAAGTTATTAGCAGTTGGAGGGGAGCGGCTTCCGGATCGATTGTGGTTCCATTAAACGTCGCGATCTTTTTTGCGACCGCGTGACGAAGATCAATCAAACCTTCGGCCGGGCTGTAGTGGTTCTGGCTGGCCGTAATGATCCGGCTAGCTGCCTTTGCCAATGCAGGATCAATTGCTAACTCTGATTGTCCCTGCACGAGATTGCCACTGGAAGGCACCAATCGTGTAATCGCTCGTATATCCGGTCGGGTTTTTGTTTTCATTGGTTTCATAAGTTTGTCTTCAACCCGCGCAACGAGCGGCATAAAGTCTGGAGTGCGCTATAGGGTGCTTATCAATCCGGCCAGCAGCGCGCCGCGACGTGCTATATCGGATACGAGGATGTGTTCGTGTGCTGCGTGCGCACCATCGCCATCGGGACCGAGACCGTCGAGCACAGGGACATTAAACTTGGCGACAAAATTGCCATCGGACGCTCCACCGACTGATTGCTCTCCGAGTTCAAAGCCAAGACAATCAGCTATCTCGCGTGCATGCTGGTAGAGTTTCACAACACCTTCGGTTCGCTCAAGCGGGCCACGATTGAGGCTACCAGTAACTCCAAGCTGTATGCGATCGTCGAAAGGTCGGAGCTGCCTCATCAATTCAGTGACCCGATGCGCTTCTTTCAGGGTGCTGAAGCGCACATCCAATTCAATCTCTGCCTCAGCTGCAACTACATTTGTGCGCGTGCCGCCGTGCACAAGGCCGACATTAAAGCTCGTGCCGCTCGTGGGCTCGCTCATCGAGTGAAACCGCTCGGTTTGTCGGGCGAGTTCCAGAATTGCGCTTGCCCCAGCCTCCGGGTTCAGGCCGGCGTGCGCTGCAATCCCGCGTGCCGTCACTTTCCACATTCCCACACCTTTACGCGCCGTTTTCACCCCGCCGCCAGGCGCCGGTGGCTCGAGCACAAGCACCTGCG
>JBGTCM010000193.1:0-1519 GCA_041748795.1 Pyrinomonadaceae bacterium | reverse complement strand
GGCCGAATGGTCACAAGGCGGGGAGAGTGAATGGAACTCAGTCGCGGCAAGTGCCGATGAAACCACCGCGAAGATATACCAGGACTTCGAAGTGCCGCGCGGGGGCAATTACAAAATCTGGGTGCGTTATGCCGACTGGGCCAAACGCGCGGAGAATTTTGTGGTTCGTATTACGCAGGAGGCCTCTCCTGAGATCATCCGCCGAGAGTTCGGCGGGAAAGATGTGATTGATCCACATGATGAAATCAGCATGTACTGGGGATGGGCATTCGCATGGGACGCGGCCGAGGTAAAACTCGAAAAAGGCCAGGCCCGGATTGCTATCGAAATTGAGAAGGCATCTGACGCGCGACGCCATATTGACTGTGTGCTGCTGACGAATGATTTGTCCTATGTTGCTGAAGGACGCCGCAAACCGGATTTCGCCGCCATGCGTTATCTTCGCAACTGGTCCAATGAGCGCCCGCCGCTGGCTTCGTTAATCAACACTCCTCCCTCGCGCAATGTTCCAGCCGAATGGCAAAGGCCAACGATTGCTGGGCGCGACTTCATGATGCCGTGGAACATCAGTACTGAATTCTGGAAACTCTACGACAAGCCGGCTGGCGAACGCCCATTGTTTCCTTTCAACGCCGAGCCTATTGAAGAGTTTGTTCAGAAGTATAAAGGCGCTCGCGATGTTCCCCTGTTTAGTTCGCAGCTCGTCGTGCCGGTCATTCAGATCAATAGCCTGCCGGAGTATCTCAAAGAAGGAAGTTCGTTCTTGCGTTACCTCCGCGAAACGAAGGCGCCATTCGCAGTGGTGATCAATTACGGTTCGGCGAAAATGTCCGAAGCGGATGGACAGGCTGCATGGAAACTTTTGAATGGTGAGCTCAAGGACCAGTTTCTCGGTTGGATCTCCGGTGAGAGCGTTGGATACGTTTGGGATTACGCGCCTGCGGAACTCAGTGTTTCATCTTCTATGTCGCGGCGCGAATTGCTCGAGGCTTACAGACTCTTCTACACAAACGCGATCGCTCGAAAGTGGGCGGAGCTCTTTCATACGCAAACGGGCGCTATGTGGGACAAGCTGATTCCGGCGCAAGCGACCTCGAGCACCTCATTTGCCCACGCACTCGCTGAATGGGGAGTCGACCTGCTAGGTATGGAGACACCCACTGTGCAGCCGATGTTTGCCATGCGCATCGCCTTCACACGCGGAGCCGTACGACAACATGGCGGTAACTTTCTCTACTATCACGCGCCCAACTTTGGCGACACAGCCACCACCTTTACGAAACAGCAAAACTTTGCCGGCCCTGACAACTTCTTTCATTCGCGGTATGGAGCCACGATGGGACCATCGCTCTCGTGGTACCGCAAGAGTTATTACCTCTATTACATGTCGGGCGCGTCGGCGATTTATCTCGAGCAGGGTTTTGATCAATTCTTCAAGCCTGGGCCGGGCAATCACGAGTTTCAGCTAAATCCTCTGGGTCGAATCACCGAAGAATTCATGCGCTTTACTGAAAAGCAT
>JBGTCM010000192.1:0-7054 GCA_041748795.1 Pyrinomonadaceae bacterium | reverse complement strand
CATCCTCGAACTGCTGCGGGAACGTCTTGTCCTGCAAACTTTGGAGGCCGATTCGGCATCCGAGAAGCTTGACCGTTTGGCGGGTGAAGTTGCGAGTCGGCAAAGAGACCCGTATTCTGCCGTAGAAGAGTTGATGAAAGGCGGTAAGTAGTTAGTTGTTTGTTGTCAGTTGTTTGTTCTCTTGTTCTTGGTGCTTTGTTCTTTGAACTTGGGTCTTTGTTCTTTGAACTTGGGTCTTAAATCAAATTCGATCTGGTTTCGCAACGCTCAACGCCTCAGAGTTCAAAGAAACAAAGTACCAAGGACAAAGAACAAAGAACAAAAGAACAAAAGAACAAAAGAACAACTGACCACTGACTACTAACAACGAACTGACGAAATGAAAGTCGATCACATTGGAATCGCCACCCGAGAAATCGAGGTCGCCCTTAGTCTTTGGCGCGACGCGCTCGGTCTTGAGGTTGATTCCACTGAAGAGGTTGCCGAGCAAGGCGTGCGTGTGGCGATGCTTCCGATTGGTGAAACGCACATCGAATTACTCGAGCCCTTGAGTCAGGATTCGCCGGTGGGAAAGTTCCTGGATAAACGTGGACCAGGAATTCATCACGTGGCTATCAGGGTCAAGGACATTAAAGCAACTTTGACTCAACTCAAGGAAAAGGGGACGCGCCTGATCGATGAAACGCCGAGAATAGGCGCGGGCGGTTGTCTCGTGGCATTTGTTCACCCGTCATCAGTTAATGGGGTATTGCTCGAATTAGTGCAGCATCAGTAGGTTTATTTAGAAAGGAAATATTTGTTTTGAAGTCTACTACTAAAGCATGGATTGCGGCTGGGGTGGCAGTGGTATTTGCGCTCGGCTTGATTGTTTGGCAGGTTAAGGCGCGACGCTCTGAGTCTTTGAACCTGACTGCCGAAGATATGGCAATGATCGCCGAGGACCAGTCGCCGCAGTTTCGCAGCCGACTTGCTCAGGACGCAGAGGCGCGGAAATCGTTTGCCGAGGACTTGAAAAAGCTGCTTGCCGTGGCGGAAGAAGCCCGCGCCAAAGGCGTTGGTGACAAGCCGGAAATCAAGAGGCAACTTGATCTGGTAAAGTCGGTCGTCATAGCCGAAAACTATTTTAAAGCGCAAGGAGCCGGGCCCGCTGGTCCTAATATTTCTGAACAGGAAGTGGAAGAGTTTTTCAAACAGCCTGGCCAGCAGGCAAAGTTTGATCAGTTTATCAACGATGCAAAGGCAAAGAATCCGCAGTTAGCGGGCAATGAGATTCCAGAAGAACAGCTGAAGCAGGTTAAGCGGCAACTGGGCCAGGTGCTAATTGGTGAACAGCGCGCGGTTGCTTCCGGCGCCGACAAGCAGCGCTCAGTTGACCTCCAGGTCAAGCTCGAACAGGCGCGCATACTGGCGCAGACTTATGCCCAGGAACAATTGGCCGACAAGATGAAGGCGACGGAACAGGAAGTTGACGCATACGTGGCCAAGCATCCGGAGCTGGATACGAAACAGAACCGCGCCCAGGCGGAGGATGTGCTGAAGCGAGTCAGAGCCGGCGAAGATTTTGCTAAGCTGGCCAAAGAATTTTCCAGTGACGCAGGCAATAAGGACAAGGGCGGTGACCTGGGCTGGTTTGGTAAGGGTGCGATGGTGCCTGCGTTTGAGGAGGCGGCGTTCAAACTCAAGCCGGGTGAGATAAGCGATCTGGTTGAGACACCCTTCGGTCTACACATCATAAAACTGGATGAGCGCAAGACCGAAACTAAGGACGGAAAGCCCGAAGAGCAGGTGCATGCGCGACATATTCTGATCGGTGAGGGTCGTGGCGATAATCCTTTCGCTCCTCCACAAAGTGGTCGTGACAAGGCGCGAGCGGCTGTAGAACAGGAAAAGCAGAAACAGGTTCTCGAAGACATCGTCAAACGTTCGCACGTAACCGTGGCGGATAATTTCACGGTGAAAATGCCGGAGCAAGTGCCGCAGATGCCGGGCTTACCCCCGGGATTGGAAGCTCACCCGGGCGAACAACCGCAACCTGTACAACCGGAGAACCCAAAACCGGGTTCGCCTACGAAGCCTTAGCAGGAGTGCGCAGCGCCAAAGGCGCGAAATGTAACAGCCTGGGCCAACGGCCCAGGTGGAGAGGCGTTAGACTTTCTTAGCGCTGAAAGCGCGAAATCGTGTTGTTGTTCTAGGACACAACTCTTCTACTTCGAAATCGTATGTCGCGCCTTCAGCGCTTTAAAATTCAGGACTATTTACCCTGGGGCGTTGCCCCAGGCTTTCACCTTTCGCGCCTTTGGCGCTCCACCATAACCCTGTAATGCAGTTTGGTGATTACCGCGTCGAGATCATACCGGACACCGAATTTCGGCTCGATGGAGGTGCCATGTTCGGTGTTGTCCCGCGCGTGTTATGGGCCAACGTCTGCCCGCCTGATGAGCACAACCGGATCACAATGAATATGAACTGTGTGTTCATTGACACCGGCAGGGAACGGATACTAATCGAAACGGGTATTGGCGAGAAGTGGTCAGATAAGCAAACGTCGATGTACGGGATAACCCGCCAGCGATCGTTCAGCCAGTCGCTGCGTGAAATCGCCAACGTCGAACCGGAAGATATCTCAATCGTCGTCAACACCCATCTGCATTTCGACCACGCCGGAGGCAACACAATTCCGGGAAACGGGCATGCAGTCCCTGCGTTTCCAAATGCTCGTTACTTTGTTTCGCGAGGCGAGTTGGAACATGCCGAAGCCCCGAGCGAAAGAGATCGCGCGAGTTATTTGCCTGACAACTGGTTGCCGTTAATTGAAACCGGCCAGCTCGAAGCGAAAGAAAGTGAATATGAGGTAGTGCCGGGTCTGCGAATGGAAACGCACGCCGGCCACAATCGCTCAATGCAGTGTTGGCGTCTGGAGGCGGGAGGCAAAACCCTGTTTGGCTTTGCCGACCTGGTGCCGATGCGGGCCCACGTGCCGTTCGCGTGGATCATGGGATACGATTTGTTTCCGACCGAAACGCTGGAAGCGAAGAAGAAGCTGCTGCCGCAAGCGGCGCGGGAAGACTGGGGCTGTTTGTTCTACCACGATCCAGACGAGCCTTTTTGTAGATTGATGGAGAAGGATGGGAAACTGCGTGCCGTTCCGCTCACGCAGGCTGGCTAAGATTGGCTTGGGCCCGGTGTGCCCTAGGTATTTAAAAGTCCATCTAGTTAATTAACGAGAATGAATAGAGCAAAGATTGGCATCATCGGCGGCAGCGGTTTATACCAGATGCCCGAACTGACGGACGTAATCGAGATCAAAATTGATACTCCGTTTGGTTCTCCGTCAGATGTGTTTGTTGTTGGCACTCTGGAGGGTAACCGCGTGGCATTTCTGCCGCGACACGGCCGAGGACATCGCTACACTCCAACCGAGGTCCCGTTTCGAGCCAACATTTATGCCATGAAGCTGCTTGGGGTCGAACGGATATTGTCAGCTTCGGCAGTCGGTTCCCTGCAGGAACAGTATGCGCCGCTGGACATGGTTATTCCGGATCAATTTTTTGATCGGACTCGAGCACGGGCGCGTGAGTCGACGTTCTTTGGCGAGGGCATCGTGGCCCACGTGAGTTTCGCCCATCCGGTCTGCAATGATCTCGGAGATGTGCTGGAAGAGTCGTGCAAAGTAGCTCCGGTCAAAGTGCACCGCCGTGGAACATATCTTTGTATGGAGGGGCCAGCCTTTTCGACGGTTGCGGAATCAAATACCTATCGCGCGTGGGGCATGGACGTGATCGGGATGACAAACTTGCAGGAGGCGAAACTCGCGCGCGAGGCCGAGATTTGCTACGCCACGCTTGCGCTAGTCACCGACTACGATTGTTGGCATCCCGGCCATGATGCAGTGACGGCTGATAGCGTGATTGAGTATTTGAACAAGAATGTTCGCAACGCTCAGCTCATCATCAAGGAGGCGGTTCGACTCGTGAGCGGACAGGCCCGCAAATGTAAGTGTGAGTCAGCGCTGAAAAACGCAATCTTTACTGCGCCAGATCTCTGGCCGCAACAGACGCGCACGAAACTTGATGCGATAATTAAGAAGTATGCTTCTTAGAGTAACGCAAACTGTTAGTTTTGCGGACGGTTGGGAGAGGACATGCTTCGAGTTCATACTAACGTTTGTGAAACCGAACAATCGCAAACTAAACGTTTGCTTTACTAACAGGCGTTCAGAGTACAGCCTTCAGGCTGCCTCTTACGCAACGCAAGCTGAAGCTTGTACTCTATACGCCTGTAATCTAAGGTGCAGTTCGAAAGGTGTTTTATGAAAAAAGCTTTATTGACCCTGATCCTGTTTGCAGTCGCTGTCTTTGTTTCAGCGCCCGATAGTTTTGCGCAGGGCGCGGCGAAAACCGGCCCGGATCCGTCACTGGTTCGCGATGCTGATCTTGAAAAAGACTCTCTGCACAACCTTGAAGTCGCCCGGCATTATTTCAAGTTAAAGAAGGCTTATGTGGCGGCGATTAAGCGTTGCGAGGAAATTGATGCCGGTAACCCAACCTTCGCCAAAATGGATGAAGTTTTGTTTATTGCCGGTGAAAGCAGCCTGCGCCTGGCTGAAAATAAGGGGAAGCAGAAGCCAAAGGACAAGACGCCGGAACAATTGCGTTTGGACGCGCGCGTTTATCTAAGCCGGTTGGTAGCCGGTTATCCCAATAGCTCATTCTTCAAGCAAGCCCAGGAGGACCTGCAGGCGCTGGGTGGACCGGTCGCGGAAGAAGGGAAGCAGTAGGAAGAGGGCGGACACGGAAGGCAGAAGGCAGAAGGCAGAAGGCAGAAGAGATTTTCCATTTGTCATTTTTCATTTGTCCGTTGGTCGTTGTTCGTTGTCAGTCGCAGTTCGCAGTTATCATTGGTCTTGAAAGACACGTCTCGGAGGGAAGAGCTCTAATAATCGGAATTTGAATCTGAATCTGAATCTGAGTCTAAGCAGTATTTGAGATCTGAGATCTCAGATCTGAGATCTCAGATCCAAAACTAAAAACAACATGTCTCTACTCGTAGTGGGTTCGGTGGCTTACGACGCCGTCGAAACACCGTTCGGAAAATGCGAAAAGATGCTGGGTGGCTCCGCCGCCCATTTCTCTATCTCCGCCAGTTATTACACGGATGTGCGAATCGTGGGCGTGGTTGGTGGCGATTTTGAGGCTGCGGATCAAGCCGTGCTCGATGCGCATAACATCAACACCACCGATCTCGAACGCCTGCCCGATGGCAAAACGTTCAGGTGGTTCGGCCGTTATGACTACGATCTAAATGTGGCCCATACGCTCGACACCCACCTAAACGTATTCGCCGACTTCCAGCCAAAGCTCTCTGAAGATTCGAAGAAGTCCCGCCTGGTGTTTCTGGGAAATATTCAGCCGGACTTGCAACGAGAAGTAAGAGAGCAAATGCCCAACGCCGAGTTGGTCGCGCTCGATACTATGAACCTATGGATTAACATCGCCCGCGAGTCGCTTTTGAAAACGATTAAGGGCGTTGACGTCGTAATCATCAACGACGCGGAAGCGCGGCAGCTGACGGAGATACCCAATCTCATCAAGGCAGCACGCACAATTCTTTCCTGGGGACCCAGAGCTCTGATCGTAAAACGCGGCGAATATGGCGCAGCGCTTTTTACGAAGGACAGTTATTTCGCAATCCCGGCGTATCCGCTCGAGTCGGTGTTTGATCCGACGGGTGCCGGGGACACATTTGCCGGCGGCTTCATGGGCTATCTTTCGAGTCAGGAAAAACTCGATGAGGCCGCGATGAGACGGGCGATGATCTTCGGATCGGTGATGGCTTCATTCAACGTTGAAGAATTCGGAACCGATCGCGTGCGACGGTTGACGCACGAGGAAATCAACGAACGTTTCCACACCTTTAAAGAAATGACCCATTTCGACGAAATTCCTTTTGAACGAGCAGTGCGTGCCGTTAAGTGATATAAGTTTGGAGTATTGAGCTTTGTACTTTGAACTTGGTCCTTTGTTCTTCAAGCACAGTTCAAAGTACAAAGTTCAAAGAACCAATGCTCTCTGAAGCCCTGGCGTTAGACTGTTTGGAGGTTCCTATGTTCTGTCCTGTGTGCGAATCTGAGTACGAAGCGGGTATCACCCAGTGCCCCGACGACAATTCCCAACTTGTCGAGAAATTAACTCCTGAGAACACTAAGCACGACGGCAGTGAAGCCAGCTATCGTGTACTTCACAGCTTTAATTCGCCAGCCGAGGCAGAGATGGTCCAGGACTTACTGAGCCAAAACGACGTTCGATCAATGGTCCGATCGAGTGGCCTGGATGCGCTCTCGGCCCTGCTCTCGACTTCCGCCGTGGGGGCCGCAGTTTTAGTTGACGAGCGGGATTACGACCGGGCGCAGGAACTTTACTCCGCGTTTTTCGGAGACGATGCAAGTCCGTTAACCGGTGGCGACCCGGACGAAGACAACGAAGACGACGACTAGCCCTAGATTTAAAGAACACTCTAAATACCTCGAGGTTGGGAAGAGGGGCTTGCCCCCGCACAGCATCGTGGCATTCAACGAGCGGGGGTAAACCCACCTTCCCAACCTCGAGGAAGCGAAAGCCGCGCTTAAGCTTGGACCATCAAACAGCTAATGGCAGACCAATCGGACGCAATCGTGGTTTTCATGACCGCGCCAAATCGCGAAGAAGCCGGCCGCCTGGCCGAGACATTGGTCGGTGAGAAGATTGCGGCCTGTGTGCAGATTCTGCCGGAGATGGAGTCGGTTTATCGTTGGCAGGGAAAGATTGAAAGGCAGAACGAGATACTGCTGATT
Source organism: Pyrinomonadaceae bacterium (assembly GCA_041748795.1). Classification (GTDB taxonomy): domain Bacteria; phylum Acidobacteriota; class Blastocatellia; order Pyrinomonadales; family Pyrinomonadaceae; genus PSRF01. The sequence goes on along the minus strand of JBGTCM010000192.1, from coordinate 225 downwards.
GCAAAGACTAAGCTATCAGAATTCGCGGCACTCGAAAGGGAAGTGCAAAAGATTCACAGTTATGAAACTCCCGAGATCGTCGCCTGCCCGATAACCGCCGGTTCGGCTCCTTACCTCAAATGGCTAAGTGACAGCGTTGATACCGTGAGCCGCTAAATCTCTTCGACCCGACGTGTCTGCGGAGCAATAAAGTCGCTTTCAACTTCACGAAGAGAGTTCTGACTG
>JBGTCM010000191.1:0-6995 GCA_041748795.1 Pyrinomonadaceae bacterium | reverse complement strand
GGGTAACTATATTCAAGGCCACGTGCCGTTTGAGATTCCCTCGAGCCTGGCCGCCGAAGAACGATTGCGCTGGTTCACGTTCGATCAAAACACCGGCGCTGAAAAACTCTACTTCGTCTTCACTCGCGAACCGTTGCCTGGAGTGCCGGTGGAAGATGAGTTGATCGCTTACTGCCGTGGAGATGCCGGCAAGTGTCCGTGGAGTCCGGGAACTGAATTGTGGGAGCAGATCAGGAAAGAATTAAATGAGCCGACGATGGTTGCAAAGTCGCAGAGCTTAGGTAAGCCGCAGACCTCGGGGGAGACGCAGGCGGCTACGCGTGGCATCGGTCTTAGTAAAGACGACCCCGAGCCTTCTTTGATCCGGCTGACAACATCGACAAGCAAAGACATGCTCGTCGCTCCATTGGACCTGAACCACAAGGCCCAAATTGGAGCGTCGCCCCAAAAGCCATAGTAGGCAAGAGGAGAAATTACTATGAAAGCCAACGCAACAAAATTCATAACGCTTGCCTTGAACGTTATTCTTATCATTGGTTCTGGCGCCACCGCTTTTTCGCGTGGAGCGATGGTTGGAACGATGGGCAGTGTCGCCACTCCCGTTCAGCAACCCGACAGTGCTTCGTCGGCATTACGGGAGGGAAGGCGATTGCTCAAGCGCGGGAAGACGGACCAGGCACTCGGGCAGTTCCAAACATCGCTCAATCTTTATACGACCGCCAAGAACAGGAAAGGAATGGCCGCGGTCAATAACGAGCTCGGCGACCTTTACATGAGACAAGGCCAGGCCAAGACGGCACTGGCTTACTATCAGACTGCCTATGAAACGCTCAGTGGAGCTTTGGGTGAGGAACAAAAGAATGCCGCGGCCACGAGTAGCGCGGCTAACCTGGTCGACTCGAGAGCAGGCGCGGTTGCAGACACCGCGGCGAGCGCCAGCGACACGGGCTTTAACGCTCAACTTTTCCTCGCGAAAATCGGTGACACACATTACCGCCTGGGCCAGATGAGTGATGCCTCCTCCGCTTATTCGCGAATGACCGTCGTAAAGCCTGAGAGTGCTGCAAAGAAGGCAGGGGGAATGTTTGGCAGGATGGCGCCGTCGGCGATTCTTGGTAGTGCTACCGACAGCGCTGCCCTGGGTTCAGCTGCCGGGGCTGTTGGTGGCGCTCTCGCGGCGAAGAATGAGCTTGATAATTATCGCAAGGCAATCGTTTACATGACTTACAACCTTGGCATGGGCCGCATCGCTTTTGCCAACAACGATCTTGCCGGAGCACGAAAATATTTTCAGGAAGCCATTGACGCCGGCAAAGCCGGTTTGCCGATGCTTACGAATCTTGGGCAGACGCGTCGCTTCCGCGCGGCCGCTTTGACCAGCCTTGGCGATGTGACCGTGCGCGAAGGCAAGTATAAAGATGCGGGAAAACTTTACGAGCAGGCCGCGAAAGGTGCGAAAGACGACAAGCGTCTTGATTTGATTTGGCCGGCGCAACGCGGGCAGGGTCGCAGCTTGTGGCTGCAGGCGACCCAGGAAAAGGATCCGAAGAAGGCAAACAATCTTAGGGATTCGGCACTCGTAAACTATCGCGAGGCGCTTGCTGCCATCGAGACATTGAGAACCGGAAGTCTTCGAGCAGACGAAGCACGAACAACGTTTCTGGCCACGACCAAAGACGTCTTCGACGAAACCGGAAGCGCCCTGGCGGAGATGGCCTTGCTATCAGCGCCTTCTGGCGGTGCGCTCACAGGCAAGGCCCTCGAGTATGCCGCCGAAGCATTTCAGGTTACGGAACAGGCACGTTCGCGTTCACTGCTCGACATGTTGAGCGAAACCGGAACGTCTATTACTGAAGGTATTCCCGCCGAGCTCTTAAAGCGAAAGCAGGACAATCTCGATCGCCAGCAGGAAATTGCGGAAGAGATAACCGGCGCGAGTTTGGCGACTGACCAGCAGAAGCGGAAACCGTCGGAAGTGGAATCTGATCTCGACAAACTGCAAACCGAGTTTGACAACATTGAAAACCAAATCAGGACGGCCAGTCCACGTTATGCGAGTCTCACCGCCACCAAGCCGTTCACGCTTGCAGAAGTTCAACAGAAGGTCCTGGACGATCAGACCGTTTTACTCGAGTACAGCCTTGGGAATGACAGCTCGTATCTCTGGGCTGTGAGCAAGAACGAAGTGATGCTTTACAAGCTTCCAGGCCGTGCCGCGGTCGAGAAACTCGCTACGGATCTTCGCGCCCAACTGATTCCCACGAAACTCCAACGGCGGATTGTTGGCATCGATGTAATGGCCGACCCGCAACGAGGGCTCGGAATTAGCGCTACGCCTTTCGCCGAAGCCGCGGCAGCTTTTGTGCCCGCGTCTAACGCGCTTTACAAGACTGTGGTCGAGCCCGCCGCTTCAGTAATTGGCACCAAGCGACTGTTGATTGCCGCCGACGGTGCGCTCAATTACATTCCCTTTGAAGCGCTAGTGAAGTCGCCCGAGAGTCTGGACTATTCGTCTTTGCCTTATCTGATCAAGTCGAATGAAATCGTCTACGCTCCCTCGGCATCTGTGATTGGGGCGATCAGGCAGCAGCAAAAAGCACGTGCAGCAGGACCGATTCTGGTCCTGGCTGACCCGGTCTTCAACTCCGCCGATACGCGGGCGAAGGGCGCGACAGTTTCAGCAAGTGCTTCAGCCACTCGGGGACTCGGCATTCAAAGCGCGCTCAGTGATGTGACGGGCCAGGATTCAAAGGCCCCTGAATCGGCAAAGATGCAAGGACTGCCCTTGGCACGTTTGGCAGGTACGCGCGCCGAGGCCGATCAGATTGTTAAACTCGCAAAACTTTCGGGTGCGCAAGCCGACATCTGGCTCGACCTCGAAGCCAGCGAGGACAATGTAGACACTAAGGACATCAGCAAGTATCGCATTCTCCATATTGCCACTCACGGTTTGTTGAATGCCGAGCGTCCGCAGTTTACGGGTTTAGTGCTTTCGTTAGTTGGGAATAAGAGTGAAGACGGTTTTCTCCGCACCGATGAAGTCTTCAATCTCAAGCTAGGCTCGCCCCTCGTGATCCTTTCCGCGTGTGAGACCGGCCTCGGCAAAGAGAAACGTGGTGAAGGCGTGATGGGACTCACGCGTGCATTCATGTATGCGGGTGCGCCGACTGTCGGCGTCAGCCTATGGTCCGTAGCGGATAAATCGACAGCCGACCTGATGAGCGATTTCTACAAACGCCTGCTGACCCCGGGCGCGGTCGCTAGTAGTTCACCTTCGACGGCAATGCGCGATGCGCAACTGGCGATGATTGCCGGCAAGAAATACAGTGCGCCGTTTTACTGGGCCCCGTTTGTCCTGATCGGGGACTGGCAGTAAAGATCTGGGCAGACTGATCCACGAAAGCACACGAAGATGATTTATTTCATTCGTGTGTTTCGTGGATCGCTTTGCTTCAAGTGGTACACACACGATGCGGTGTGTCTTATACTTAAACGTATACACTGTTCATCCCCGCCGCGCGAAACCCTCCTATTCATTCAGGTTACGGCTTCTCAGCCACGTGGCATAGAGGTTGTTATGTAAGTCCGTAGCAGATTGCTCGATAGTGGTCGGGCGTCAGAAACAGGAAGGGACAATGATTATGAATAGCAAAAGCAAAGGAATTTTAGCGCGGGTATTAATGGTTGCCATGTTGGCATTCCTGGCGCTGCCGACCGCGGCTTTCGCGCAGAATCGGACGAACCAGAACGGTCGGTGGGAGAGAGAACAGCAACGACGTGAAGAACTAAGACGCCGCGAGGCTGAACGACGTGGTAATCGCGATGACCGTTGGGATAATCGCGATGACCGTTGGGATAATCGCGATGACCGTTGGGATAACCGCGATGACCGTTGGGATAACAACCGTCGTGGCCGCAACAATGATGGCTATGGTAACTACGGTGGCTCATTCCAGCTTCGTCAGACGGCGCTGAATGCAGGTTTTGCGGACGGCGCGAAAGAAGGCCGGAAAGATCGCGCCAAACGTGAACGGATGGATTGGCGCGACGAGAGCGGCTTCCAAAAGGCAACGCGCGATTATAGTTCGCGATTAGGTGATCGTGGGATATACATGACCTATTACCGTCAGGCATTCGAGAACGGTTACAAGGACGGATACGCAGGCTACTAAACCAGCCTGATATCAGAAGGGACGGCGGGAGTGGAAGCAATCAGCTTTCGCTCCCGCTTCTCTTTGGCTCGACGCCGCTTTCGCCGTGCCTTCGCGATGATGGGTTTCGACTTCTTGAGAGTCCGACGTTAGTTAGTCGTGAGGAAAGCGGCGTCGAGCCGCCGCACTCCAAGGACGCGCCCTGCATGGTCGCCTGCTTTGTACGATTCGAACCGATCGGCTACTATCAAATCATTAGAAATCAGGGGTGGGTAGATGCCAAACCATTTTGTGAGAATTACTGATACCAAGGCAATGGATGAGTTGGTGGATGGGTCAAAAGAGGGGACGGTCGTGATTTTCAAGCATAGTCTGACTTGTCCCATCAGCGCCGCGGCCTACGACCAGATGGAAGCGTTCGAAGGAAGTGTTTCATTGGTTGAGGTGCAGAAGGCGCGAGCGCTCTCAGATGAAATTGAGAATCGGCTCGGCGTTACCCACGCATCGCCCCAGGTGATTGTGTTACGCAATGGTCAGGTCGTTTGGAACGCTTCGCACTTCAATATTACTGCGGACGCGGTAGCCGAGGCCGTTCGCAAGGCGGCGACGACGCCGGCTCAAGGACAGCAGGCACGAGCAGGGGACTGAGTCACCATTTGAATCCAGGTCACTCTTCCGGCGCGGAGGAATATTATCGAGGCGACAGAAAGACGTGGTCCGGCAATTGAACCGCGCGAGATTAAGCAGGTCGGTGATGCAGGCCTGGATATCACCTGGGGAGATGGTGTCACAAGCTCTTACAAAGCCGCCGACCTCAGACGTGCCTGCCCCTGCGCCCAGTGTGTCAATGAGTGGACCGGCCAGCGCGTGCTCAAGCCTGAAGCCGTTTCAGAGGAGCTGACCATAACGGACGTCAGTGTCGTTGGACGTTACGCGTTAAACTTCCGCTGGAGTGATGGCCACGAAACCGGCATATATAGTTTTCGTTATTTGCGGGAGTTTGCGGATGAAGTACCCGAGAGCAGATCGTCGACTGAAGGTTAATTAATGAACGAACAAGATTTCTTTAACGAAAAGCAGGAATTGAAAAAGGCGACCTACAGTTGCCCTCATTGCCGCGAACGAATGGAGTATGAGGTTCGCTGGCTAAAGAGAACCAAGAAACAGGGGCCACCGCGTGGGGCGAACGAGCAGGACCGCATGCGCTTTCAGAAGTCCCGCGATTACATGGTCAGAATTGACGATATGCTGGCCTGCAAGAGCTGCCGGCGTCGCTTCGATATCCCGAGCTCCCAGTCAGTGGTTTTCATCTGATCGGGAGGTTCATGTTGCTAACGGCAATGAGCTCAGTAGCACCTCATTGCCGTGCAGTTCTCCAGTCTTGCGGAAAATCAATATGTCGTAAAAATCCTTCTACTGAAGGACATGCTCCCCTCCTCGTAGAGCTGCCTCCCTTCGCCAGCAAAGAAAACCGCAGAAACAAAGGACTAATCGAGCTCTTAACGGACGGATCCTGGAGGGTCTTCATGGCCTCATGCTTGCTCTAACGAGCGTTGGAAAAAGATCGAATCAGGGAGTCACGATGGAAACACAACAATTTGCCGGCGCTGAAAAAACGAATACTTCTTTTCTTTCGCCGCTCGAGCGCAAGCTGGCACCGCTCGTTATTCCGAGAATTCCAGGTTGGATTGAGACGTATCACTTAACAATGCTGACTGTGCTGTGGTCGCTGCTGATTGTGGTGTTCAGTTTTCTGGCGGCCACAAACATTCGCTGGCTCTGGATGGTTTCCCTGGTAATCGCGTTGCAGTGGGCGACAGATCACTACGACGGCAAGGTTGGGAAATATCGCAACACCGGTCTGGTGCGGTGGGGCTATTATATGGACCACCTGCTGGATTACTTTTTCCTCTGTTCGATTCTCATCGGCTATGCCTTTATCCTTCCCGAGAGCTCGCGGTTTCAACTGCTGCTGATGTTAGCTCTCTTTGCGGCTTACGACTTCAGCACCTTCCTGGCCTTCGCGGCTACTGACCGACTCAAGATCAGCTTCCTGAAATTTGGTCCGACGGAATTTCGGCTGGCGATAATCATCATCAATGGACTGCTGATTTCGTTTGGTACAAAACACATGATTGGCGGATTGAAATGGGTCAATGGGGGGGCGGCCATCGGGTTGGTACTTTTGGTCTACCGTACCCAGAAGAAGATCTGGCAACACGATATGGAAGGTAAACAGCAGAAAATCAAAGTCAGAACCGAGGTTGCGCGCGACCACCCATTTGTGGCCGTAAAAGAGTGTAGTTAGGCGAGGAACCGGACCAACTTCTGTGGCCATCGCACAATCCAAACCCCGCCCGGAATCGTAAATTCAGTCAGAGCGATTCACCTCGACCAGGGCCGCCCGCTGTGGCTTAGCGTTTGCAAGCCACACTGCAAGATTACTTAGCCGGCCCGTTCTAAGTCGGCAACAAGAATCCGGGAACTCTCCTACGGGAAAAACGTTTAATTTGAACAAGCGATCATAACTGGTCAAACACAAGGGTGTTAGAGATGTCAGAAAAGAAAACCATCAAAGTAATCAAAAAGGACGAGCGGGCGCGTAAGACTACGCCTGTCGCCAAGGGAAATACGAAGGCCCAAGCCGCGCGCGAAATGGTTCAGACCGTCACCAATTGGGTTAATGAGCTTCAGCAGAAGCGCCGCGTAGAGACAAGCCAGGCAATCAAGCTAATGCTTCCGAAGAGCCCGCGACCCAGCGAGGCTTAACCCCTTCGAATCCTGATTCAAGCCCGCCTCGGTTTGCCGTAAGAAAGGCAAGCGGAGGCGGAGCTCTGTAGGAGC
>JBGTCM010000190.1:0-23621 GCA_041748795.1 Pyrinomonadaceae bacterium | reverse complement strand
GATCCGTCTGAAACAACCGAATCGAGGTTGCGATTGGTGGCAGCGACAATCCGCACGTTGACCTCAACCTTGCGCACCCCACCGACTCGGAAGAATGTTCTAGTCTCGATTGCTCGCAATAGTTTTGCCTGAAGCTGTGCAGGCAGCTCGGTTACTTCGTCCAGGAAAAGAGTGCCGCCATCGGCAAGCTCAATAAGGCCAAGCTTCCTTCCCTTAGCTCCTGAGAAGGCCCCTGCCTCGTAACCAAAGAGCTCAGATTCGAGCAACGACTCCTGAAAAGCTGCACAGTTGATGTCGATAAACGAACCCTCTGCGCGACTAGACAGGCGGTGAATGGCTTGGGCGATCAGCTCTTTTCCCGTTCCGGATTCGCCGGTGATAAGCACCGACGCATCCGACGGAGCAACACGCTCAACCAGTCTGAGCGCCTCCTTCATCGCTTCCGAAACGGAAACAATGTTAGGTAGTCCCGATTGTCGCGCCAGTTGTTCGCGCAACCGCAGATTGTCAACGCGCAGCCGTCGCTTCTCTGCTGCTTGCCTCACGCGCACATCTAGTTCTGCGATGATGTAAGGTTTGGTTAGATAGTCATAGGCTCCCAGCTTCATGGCTTCAATAGCCGTTTCCACTGTAGCCTGGCCGGTCAGCATTATTACTTCTGGAGGATTGGGTCGTTCGTGAACACGTCGGAGAACTTCCATGCCATCGATTCGCGGCATGTTAATGTCGCAGAGCAAGACATCAACGTTACTTTCTTCCAACTTGCGCAGGGCCGCCTCTCCATCAGGCGCTACTTGCACGCGGTAACCCAATCGCTCTAATTCCTTCTGCAACACCGCCCGAAGGTTAGCCTCGTCCTCAGCAATCAGAATTCGTGCTACTCGTTGCTCACTCAAGCCTGCGATTCTCCAAACAACTTATAAGCGTAAATTTGCAAACCGATAGTTAAGTTTGACTCAACAATCTCGAGCACAACGGTCGTAGTTGCACCGCTACTCTTCTTCAATCAGAGCCGGGAGTGAGATGGTAATCGTGGTGCCGACACCAACTGCAGATTGTACGTCAAGACTTCCGCCGTGCTCGGTTAAGATACCATAACAAACCGCCAAGCCAAGACCCGTGCCTTTGCCAACTTCTTTCGTCGTGAAGAACGGCTCAAAGATTTTTGTTAGATGCTCCGGTGGAATTCCGTGTCCCGAGTCCTTGATCTCTACCAACACGTTGGTCCCATCTGTTCTGGCGCTGATCGAAAGCACGCCACCGTCCGGCATGGCGTCAATAGAATTAGTAGAAAGGGCAATTATCACCTGCTGCAATTGACCTGGATCGCCCGAAACAAGCGGGAGTTCATCAGGAATGTCTATGTGAAAGTCGATTCCTTCTCGTCGTTGTTGATGGGCCAGGAGTCGCGTCGCAGACGATATGACGTCGCCCAGGTTCAGCGCTGAATGTTCGGCGGCGCGTGTGCGGCTGAAATCTAACAGCCCGTTAGTTATTGACTTGCAGCGAAAAGCTTCGCTTCGTATCAAGCCAAGATATTCGCGGAAATCGTCCAGCGCGCCGGAGTCGGCAAAGGCGCCTTCTTTTAATCGCGATTCCAGAGATTCGGCACAGGCGGAAATCGTAGCCAGCGGATTATTGATTTCGTGGACCACGCCGGCTGCCAGGCGGCCCACCGCCGCGAGCTTTTCGGCCCTCGCGACTCCCCTGTTCGCTTCCACCCGCGCGCTAATATCCTCACCGACCGTGATGACATGTGAGACTTCCCCGCTGCGATCGATCCACATCGGAATCTTGCTTATGAGCCAGTGAGTGACCCGGCCGTTAGCTGCAGTGGTTTCGAGTTCGATACGTTGGATCTCTCCCGTCTCAAAAACCTGTGCAAACTCACTCTCAAGCAACTCCCTTTTCTGCCGGGTCAAGACGCTAAATATGTTCTTTCCCAAAACTGATCCGCGCGGAATCCCCAGTTCACCTAATTCACGATTCCGATTCCACGCTACGATGTTGTAGTCGCGGTCTATTGCATACAGCGATAGGGGCAGTCCATCGATAATCGCTTCGATGAAACGCCGTTGCGCTTCGACCTCGGCGGTACGTCGTTCAACTTCGACTGCCAAGCCTGCTGAAACCTGGCGCGCGGCCTGGTAAAGCGTCGAGATGTGTACCGCGAGGGATGTTTGCTGTGCTGCGGCATCGACCAGACGGCAGACGGTTTCTTCGCAGTGGGCGCGGTTATCAAAACCGACAATCAAGGCGCCGTTGGCGCGGCCACCAAACTTGAGTGGCGCTGCATATTCGACTGTATGACGGTCGTCGCGCAGAAAAAAAGCGCTGCTATCATTAAGGAGGACGGGCACAACATTCGACGACCCTAACCAGCTTTCCAAAAGATCCACTTGGAGTAATGATGCGTCTTCGGCGCTTCCTTCACGATCAAATACGCAGGCCGCCGCTCCCTGTTCATTCAGTTTTACAAAGGCCGCCGCCAGCGTAGCGCTGGTGCCGTCATATGTGGCGCCGGCCACCCGTCGCACCAGCTGCTCAGGCTCCAGGGCGCGCAGTAGACCACGGCCAAGATCCGCAAGGAATCTCAGTTCGCGATTGCTGCCAAGCAGGTCTCGCTCACGCTGGGCCGCGCGCAGGTGGGCGGCTGATCGGGAAACTATTTCGCCCGGTGAAGAAATTCTGGAGATGAAGTCATCTGCGCCCGCCGCAAAGGCCTGACTTCTTTGATTAACGTCATCGTCGTGGGATAGAGCGATTATTGGAAGCTTGCTCGTTGAAGGCTGTGCCCGCAAAACCCTGCACAGCTTAAATCCATCAACTCGCGGGAGGTCAAGATCGAGGACGACGAGGTCACATGGCGCTTTTTGGAGCAGCAGAATGGCGGATCGGGCATCGGACGCGCTTAAAGTATGGTAACCAGCGCTTTCGAAATTACGACGCAAACTTTCGCTCGCATCGAGATCGCTATCAACCACAAGTATGGTCGCGTTTTGTGTAGGCGAATTCAGAAGGGGCATTCTGCGATCCCGAGCGTTTGGTCAGATCTGCGTCATACTGGCCTGTGGATCGCGCTTGTTGCATTACCGAATACCGCGCGCGATTCTGATAACGATTGGAATCGAATGAGTATGCGAATGTCAAGATTGATCAATTCCCTTCGGGTGACACACGAAAACGGGCGGGGACTAGCCCCACCCGTTCAACCTCTAATTCGCTTATTAGTTGACTGACACAGATGCGATTTCGTCGTTGTCAAGTTCAACTACAGCACCGGGTTGTGCCGCTGTCTTATTCGCGATCTTTTCAAGCTTGTGAGCAGATTTGTCACGATACATTGCCTGATCGGCAGCGACCAGCAGTTGATCAAGAGTCTCGCCATCAGCGCCGTAAGTAGCCGTGCCTACGCTAATACCTACGCGCGCCTCGCCGCGGCCCCGCACTCTCAGCGAGAAATCTGAGACCGCTGTTTCAATTCGGTGCCTTAGGTCCTCAACCTGGTTCCCTACGAGCTCCTGAACGATCGCAACAAACTCATCCCCGGCGTATCGAGCAAGAAAATCATATTCGCGCAGTTGGCCTTGAATTATGCGACCCATTTCGCGGAGCATTTTGTCTCCCACCTTATGACCAAACGTGTCGTTAACCAGCTTAAAATCATCCAGATCAAGCATCACTACCTGAAATGGTCGGCCACTACGTCTTGCTCGAGAAACCTCTTCGTCGAAGCGCAGCGCTATATAGCGCGCGTTAGGCAAACCTGTCAGCGGATCGGTTAGGGCATTCGACTCCGCTTCTGCGTGGTGTACGGCATTCGACAAAGCATCAGACGCCAGGCGTGTAACTGTTTCCAGCAAGCGCATGTGGTCGTCGGTGTAGTGCTCGAGATCTGTTGAATAAACCGACAAGGCCCCGAGCAACATTTCATCTTTGAATAACGGGAGTGATGCCATCGAGCGATATTCGCGTTCAATTTCAAGTCCGGCAAAATCCAAACTGGGATGAAGCTCATTGATAGCAGTGCGATTGGCCAAAGCAAATCCTGTCGCTCCGCTACCGGGCGCAACGCATCTGGATGCCAAAATACTGGAGTTTCTCCCCACCACGTGAGCGGAAACAGCATATCCCTTTACCTCGTCGTAAAGATAAACGGCACACGTATCAAAGGGAACAACCTGGCCAACCTTATCGACCAGGGCTTCGACTGTGTTTCTTACGTCAAGCGATGAACCAAACGTTCTGGCAATTTCATACATGGCATAAACTTCCTGGTGCGCGCTCTTAATCTGATCGTAAGCCATGAATGATCCGCGTTCTCTGGTCTGGGCCATGTCCACTTCGTTTAGCGCAAACGGTTCACTCGCCTCATTGGGCGGCAACTGTTGTGGCAAACCGGCTGCGGCAATTTGTGCCTCGAAGCGCGGCAGATGCTTAATAAACAACTCCACTACATTCGGGTCAAAATGCGTCCCCGATCCACGCAGCAAAAATGCGATGGCTTCGTCGCGCGTCATCCCTCGGCGGAAGGGGCGATCTTCTCTGACGGAGTCGAAACAGTCGACCACCGAAATGATGCGAGCTGTGATCGGTATTTGTTCTTCTCTAAGCCCGTCGGGATAACCAAGTCCGTCCCATTGCTCATGATGATGACGTACAATTGGTGTTACCGAATAAGGAAAGTTGACTCTACTCAAGATCTGCGCACCCACCGTTGTGTGGATCTTCATCTTCTCAAACTCGGCGGGTGTCAACCTGCCGGGCTTGTTGATGATGTGCGCAGGCACCGCCAGCTTCCCAATATCATGAAGCAGAGCGCCTGCTTTCAAAGCTGCAATCTCATCACTTGCGAGTCCCAGGACTTCGCCCATTCCTGCGGCGTAGATCTGCACGCGGCGAACATGACAATGAGTGGTTTGGTCCTTCGCGTCGATCGCCGTCGCCAATGCTTCGGCGGTCGCAAAGTGTATGCGACTGAGCTCCTGCGACTCACGAGTTCTAGCGCTGAGACGGTGCCAAGCCAGGTAGATGACTTGCGCACCTGCGATGATCGTTATGCTTAATAGTGCGAGCGAGAACGCCTGGTGAATAACCCAGGCAGCAATAAAAGCACCGCCGGCGAGCATTACAAGACGATAAGGCTTCGCCGGTAATCTTCGAGTTCCTGAGTTGTATTGAGAAATGTCCAGCAGGTTCATCCGCACTCCTCTTGAGACCCGGTTGATTTACAAGAACTAAGAAATCTTCTTCACCCGTCATTGCCCGCACGTTCACAAGTATTGCGGCCGAGACAGAGCTGGGAGCAAATCAGCTCTGCCCTCGACCTGGTAAAGGGGCAAGCCGGCGAGCCTGGCGCTCGCCTCGCTGGGTGAGAGTTTGTCAAAGATGAGACAGGCCGCTTCCCGCCTCCGTCTGTAAAATTTAGCGGCTCGGACTCCGTGCGGAGAGCCCGTGAAGCTTGAGCTTCTTAGCCGCGCTATTCCCTTCTCAATCGTCGTGCCGCAAGAGTTGGAAAACATTTCCAGGATGAGAGAGAAGTTTTATTCGGCGTTTCGCTGTCGGCTTCGGCGAAAAGAACTTGCTACGCTTGAGACGAATCACTTTGACTAGTCAGAATGAGCCGCTTCAATCAACCTGCTTAGAATCTGCGTTGTTCTAAGCATCTGAGCGTGCTCGATCCCCTGGTTGACAACCTCGATTACTCGGGGCACCCTTCCTTCCTGAAATCAGATTAGAGACAAACGGCACAATTCCAACCTCGTTGGTGGGCGCGAGAACTTGGCAAATTCGGACAACATACCTTCAGGAAAAACTGTTCCGATCGGTTACCTCGAACTCCTTCGTGGCAATCGTGGGTTCCGCCAGTTGTGGTTAGGACAAGTTGTGAGCCAGATGGGCGATTGGTTCAACACGATCGCTATCTATACGATCATATTAAACCTGACAGGATCGGGCCGATACATCGGTCTCATGATGGTGGCACGATTCCTTCCCAGCTTTGTATTCGGATCGATCTCCGGCGTGTTGGCAGACAGATTCAGTCGACGCTCGATTATGATCGTCTCCGATCTGTTGCGGGCCATCGTAGTGCTTGGGTTCCTTTTCATTCGGCGGGCTGATCAGTTGTGGCTGATTTATGTGCTCACCGTCCTACAACTTGCGCTTTCCACCTTCTTCGAACCAGCAAAAACCGCGGCTATTCCCTCAATTGTCTCCGATAGAGAACTCGTCGCGGCAAATGCCATCTCATCGGTTACCTGGTCGGTGATGCTCACTTTGGGCGCGGCGATCGGCGGACTTGTTACCGATTGGTTTGGAACTGACGTGGCCTTCGTTCTCGACGCTCTCACCTATCTACTCTCCGCCGCGCTCATCGCAGGTGTGCGCTTGCCTAAACGTCCACCGCGCGAGAAACACAAATTAACTGTGAGTCGAGCACTGGGAATTACGGAGACTATTGAAGGAATAAGGTACGTAAAGCGACGACCCCGCGTGCTCGCATTGTTGCTGGTGAAGCCCGCCTGGGGCCTAGGCGGTGGAATTCTCACGCTCCTGGCGGTTTTTGGGGAAAAGATCTTTCCCTTCGGAAAAACTGCAGCAGGCGGAATCGGAGTGCTCTTCGCCGCCCGCGGGATTGGAACGGCGGTCGGCCCAATCCTGGCGCGCCGCATTTCCGGCGAAGGCAACCGACGAATGCAAGTATGGATCGGATTAGCCTTTCTGATTGGCGGGGTGTTTTATATTGCGTTTGGCGTAGCGACGAGTCTTGTCGTAGCCCTCATGGTGCTGGGAATCGCACACATGGGCGGCAGCATCCTTTGGGTCTTCTCCACAGTTTTGTTACAGCGTGGAGTGGAAGATAATTTTCGCGGCCGAGTGTTTGCGGCCGAACTGGCGTTGCTTACACTCACGATGGCTGCCTCAAACTATGTTACCGGGGAACTACTTGATCGGTTTCAGCTCTCGCCTCGACTGGTGACGGTCGGGATCGGCGTTCTTTTTATGATGCCAGGCGTTGTCTGGTTTGTGACTCAGAAATGGTGGGATCGCGGACAATCGAAAGCCTTCGACGACATACGTTCGGTGGAACCTGAAGGCGAAGTCGAAACTGCGCGACTCTCTAGCTAAATGTCTATAGCCCAATGAAGATTAAAGTCGGAGTGATGGGTTCCGCGGGAGATGCATCGCCGTCCAGCGCGAAGGCTTCACTCGCTGAAAAGGCAACTGCTTTAGCTCGCGCGATCGCTGAGCGCGAGTTATTGCTGCTCACCGGCGCTACAACCGGATTGGTTTACGTGGTCGGCAAGGCCGCGCATGGGACGGGCGTATTTCATCTGGGAATCTCTCCCGCAGCGGACAGCGAAGAACACGAGCAAAGATACAAGCTGCCGCTTGATGCCTGTGACCTTATCGTTTACACCGGCTTTGGTCTAAAAGGTCGCAACGTCGTTTTAGTCAGATCCTGTGATGTGGTCATCTTCATTGCCGGCGGCATGGGCTCTTTGAATGAATTTACTATTGCTCACGATGAGGGAAAAATTATTGGTTGTTTGACTAACACTGGTGGGGTAGCGGATGAAGCTGGATATTTACTACAAAAGTTTTCAAAAGAGACAGGCGCGCGAGTGTTCCGCGATGATGATCCAGGGAAGTTGCTCGATGCATGCCTGGAAGCTGTAACCCAAAGGCCCAAGTAAAGGCGGAGTCGGGTATGGATTTGGGGATAAAAGGTCGCTGCCCTTGTTGCTGCCGCTAGCAAAGGGCTTGGGTTTTAATGGAACAGTTAGAAACAATAACAGCGCACTATATAGTGGCCGACATTAGTGCGGACCGCTTTCAAGATTCGGCTTGGGGTATAGCCCGGCCAGTTTCCATCACCCGTTTATGGTCAGGGGAAGAAGCTCTGGTTGGAAGTCATGCTGAAGTGCGAATCCTCTGGTCAAATGAATCGCTAAATGTTCAGTTCATTTGTAATCAAGACCAGCCACTGATAGTCAACGCGAAGCCTCAACTCGATCAAAAAACAATGGGTTTGTGGGACAGGGACGTTTGCGAGATCTTCATCGGTCCGTTTCAGGACCAGCCGCATCGATATTTCGAGTTTGAGGCAGCGCCGACTGGTGAATGGGTGGAGCTCGCCGTCCATTTTAGTGAAACGAAACGTGAAAATGATTTCGAATTTGAATCAGGAATGACAGTGGCGGCAAGCGTTTCCCAGGATCACGTCATTATTGGTATGCGCATTCCGTGGAGCACTGTCATCCCTAAACCTCAGCATGGAGACGAGTGGCATGCGAATTTATTTCGTTGTGTGGGATTGGGAAACGAACGCTACCTGGCTTGGCAACCAACCTTCACAGCCGAGCCCAACTTTCACGTACCAGAAGCTTTTGGCCGGCTCAAGTTTACTTAGGGCCCAAATCAATCAATGCGGAAACATACTTCGCAAACTTCGCGCGATCGTTTTCTGGCATGTCAACAATCTTCACACCAATTAGAAAACCACTCTCGGTCTTGTGGTCTTCCAGACTCTCATAACGAACGGGCGCAACCTCCATCTCTATTTGGCCATCTGGCAATTCGAGTTTGAGACCAAAGCCCCGGTTCTCCCCAACAAGGTGATGTTCACCGATACGAATCGCTGGAACGATCAGCGACATTCCTGCAGGGCTAATATCCAACGTGTGGCCCTCAAGACTACGAGTTTGCCGGGAGCCGTTTACACCCTTGGCCGGACCGGCCACCACGATACTAAACGGTAGACGAACTTTCCTGCGCGTCGAATGCCGGCGGTCACCTACATACCGGCGCAGACGTGAAACAATTGCACGAGCCAGTTCCATGTTTCTCCTGCTGCTCTCCGTGGGACTAAGCCACGTCCGATCTAGCAATCGGCGCCCATTCTTCAGCCCTGAGGGAGCAAATTTCCGAATGATACGAGGAGGGCAAACTGGGAAACGGTCTCGGGAGAGTTTCAACTCAATTCTAGTGACCCGAGGCTGTGGGTGCAATAGAAATGTCAGGTGGTAGCGCAAAACTGTCGTTTGAAGACGTTCGGCAAGAGCGGCTTAGGATGTGAAGATGCCTTTTGGCGGCAAGTCCGCAATATAACCGTTTGATTACTGCACTCGCACATCAATCTGTTGCTGGTCGCCTGTCTTGAGCGTAATGCGCGTCGCCTTCGCAGCCGCGTCGCGGGCGAATTCCGCGCTCACAATCGGAGGAAGATCATCACGCTGCCTCGCGAAAACAAAATATTCGCCAGGAGGCCCGGAGATTGTAAACGTTCCATTCGGCCCTGTTTGGGTCGATAAATACGCTGTCCGAAAACGCTGCTTACCAGACTCCACAGGGGCGAGCAAAACAACAATATCACTTATCCCCTGGGCGCCATTTTCGGAGAGAACCCGTCCGGTAGCCGAACCCAATCCCTGTGAAATCACCACGCGTAGCGGCCCGGCGTCCGCGCCCTCCGGCACCTTCAGCGGAGCGCGCTCAAGATCATCACCGTTGGCGTCGATCGATTTAACAAAATATTTGGAGTCAGGCGCGGTTACGATGCCGACGTAAACATCGCCTCCCTGGACGTTACTGAAGTTAAACGTACCATCGGGTCTGACTCGCACCGGCAGTGGAGGTCCTGGTCTGCTCCCTTTACTGATCAACTCCAAAAAGATGACCAAGCTTGTGGGAAGTGACGTGCCGTCGTCGGTTTCAACACGCCCTACGATCGATCCTGGTCCACTTATCGTGAGAAGAAGACCATTGAGATCCGCACCTGCAACAGTTAATTCCTCGTGGGTCATCAGAAACCGTTGACGCGATTCGCGGAAGAGTTGTTCGCGATCGGGTTCCTCACCGGGGACACGCAACCGCGCTTGCATTGGCGAAAGCGGCGCGAGCGCAGTTACGACGTAGGCACCCTCCATCACATTCGCAAACGACCAGCGGCCGTCTGTATCTGTGAAAGTCGTTCGCTGGCCCATGCCAGGTACCAGCGCGCCACCCATCTCCGTTTCCTTATTGCGCAGCAACACTCTGGCGCCGACGAGCGGAATGCCATCCCGCTGGCGAAGTACAGTTCCGGAAACGCTGAACGAGTTCCGCGCTACAAGCGTAATGTTGACCCCAGCGGTCTCCCGGCCGGGATCAACGCGAACAACTTGTGCTTGTTGGATGTTGATGGCCGCCGGGTGATAAGTCACAACCTGTGATTCGCCTCGCATCCGCGCGCGAATATCGAAATTACTATTCTTGTCTTCCGTTGCGGCCGCCACAACGTAATCGCCTTCAGGCAAGTTGTCGATCTTATATGCGCCATCCTTGTCAGTTTGTGCTGAGAATCTTGCGGTGTAAGGCCCGCCGGCGCTTCCTTCGCTCGACAAGAAACTAACGCCAACGCTGGGAACCGAACCGCCGTTGGGCTTTAAAACTTTGCCGGAGATGGCGCCACCACGTGGCACTCGCACTTCAACCTCAACCGTGTTGGTACCGTCAACCGTAAATTGCGCATCGTGTTTGGGAACAATCTCTGGATAATCTTCGGCTCTGGGAATCGCTGTCATCGGTAGAGGTATTCGCATACCGAAACCGCTCTGCATGGCTACGCCTGGGCCTTCCAGTGTGATGTAGTATTTGCCGGCCGCCAAATTGTCCGCGCGAAATTCGCCACTGTTGTTGGTGAATGCGGCCACTCCAGCGTCGCTTGAGGTGAAAATTCGGACGCGAGTGCCCTTCAATGGCTGCGCATTGTCCTTGTAAAAGACTCGGCCTTTTACTGTGGATTGGCCGGAGGTCTGAACCGTTGAACGGCTCGGCGGTATGGCGGAAGGTCTGGGCCTCGTGACGCCCGACTGCGCTTTAATTAGCGTCGTCGGAGAAAGAATCGCAAGGGCAATGAATACTAAGCACAAAGGTGCATTAGAACGGTGCGAGGTTTTCATGATGATTGCCTGAAGAATATCCCCTGGAAAAAAAACTAAAAATCATTCAGAACGGGGAGTAAGAGGTTTTCCGCCTACGTCGCTGCTTTTAACTCCGGAAGGATCCAGGTAAAACGACAATTTACCCGTGCGGCCATATTGAGCCGGCTCGGCGGCTGCATTCCATGCCTTACCTCCGGAAACGACGTTGATACGGAAACGGTATCCGGTGGACTCAGTGGATTCGATATCCTTGGGCACCAGACCCGCTGCAATCAGGGTGGGGAGATCGCCAAATTGGCCATTGTGTTGCTGACTGTAAATCACCTGGGCCAGCGAGATTCGCGTGAGCATGTCCTGCACGTCACTATGATGGGCGTCGATTCGCGCGGTGAAAAAAAACTGCTTGCCGGCCTTTTTCACGAGCTCCAGGCTCTCACGGTCGCCGAGTGTCCAGACACCATCAACCTTGATCAGTGAAGCCGGCTCTACCTTCTCTTTGCCTTCCGCATTCAACACCTTTACAAACACGGTGGCTTCATTGCCGCTTATCTGTTCGCCGGTTACTTCAAACTTTTCGGGCACTCGTTCGTTGACCGCCACGGCCATTTTTTCGAAGTCAGGGCGCAAATCTTCGAACTCCTGGGGTTTCAACGCGTCAATTGCCGGTTTGTAAATCGAGACGTTGAACGCGTCGCGGAATCTCTTTTCGCGCATGCCCTTGTAAAACTCACGAACCGTGTCAGAAGGCGAGCGCTGGGGATTCTGAGCGATGCCTTCCAGCGCCGCACTGCCCTGAATGAGAAACGCCACACACAGCAGCAAAAGCGAGCGATAGAGAATCATAAAACTTACCTTTGACTTCATCCGGCCTAGGCTTCCTGCGAATCTTTGATAGGCAGCAACAATGCCTACCTGTGAAATGCAAGGCGCGCTCTCAGCTTAGCAGCGCGCCTCGGGGAAACATCCAAAAGTTACACGATTCGGCCCAAAAATTAAAGCCTGCGGCCACGGAGTGCCGCCCTACAAGCTTAGTCTGTTCTGGTTGGGAAGGGTTTGGCCTTCATAAGCACTTCTCGACCCACCAGATACAACACCACCGCAAGAATCGCGAACGGACCCAGCGATAACAGGCCGGCATTTGGGCCCAGGTAGAAAATGTTATTCGCCTTCGACCAGTCTTCAAATCCATTTAACCTGGTGGTGATGCTCTCGCTGAGATTTAGAAATGCGTACGCAACCCCCGCGAGCGCTCCTCCAGCGATGTAGCCAGATGCCAGTAACACTCCTGGACTCTTATCCGTCTCAGCGACAAATTGCTCCTCCGACATTTTTTGGCTGGCAAACTTGCGCCGCAGGTATTTGTCTACGCCAAGACGGACCATACCGCCCACGAATATCGGCGACGAAACATAAACAGGCAGGTAAACACCTACCGCAAATGCAAGGGAAGGAATGCCGGCCAGCTCCAGAACGATGGCGATAAACACGCCTAACAACACCAGGCCCCAGGGAAGTTCTCGACTGAGAATTCCTTTGATGATGTAGGACATGAGCATCGCCTTCGGCGCGTTGTACTTAACGACACTGTGACCGTCAGGAGTTTGAGTGATAACTCCGTTTATACCCGGATCGACCAGATACGCCGGCAGTCCCTGATCATCTACGAGGAAACGTCCGGTCGTGCCGACGCTGGTGTCGGTCTGGTGGCAGACGATGTAGGCAGCACCTGCATGATCTTCACGCTTTGGTGCACCACCGCTTTGCTCGCATTTTGTTGAATCAAAACGATAACCGGCAGGAAGTGTAACGTTCTTGGCATCAGCCGCCGGCACGTAAACGGTAGACGCCTGGTTAAGCCACAGCAGCACATAGCCAAGCACTAAAGCCGACGCCAACGCGCCGATCAGGATCGCGATCTGCTGGTTTCTGGGCGTGGCGCCGACGAGGAAACCGGTCTTCAAATCCTGCGACGTTGTTCCTCCGTTTGAGGCGGCGATGCAAACAATACCGCCGATGGAAAGCGCTGTGACGAAATACGGTGGCGTGGTCCAACCGATAATGAGGAACACCAAACACGTCAGCAGCAGCGTGGCTACGGTCATGCCGGAAATCGGATTTGATGAAGATCCAACTTCACCTGTAAGACGCGACGAAACCGTTACAAATAGGAATCCAAAAGCGACTATCAGGAGCGCACCCAGAATGTTGAATCGCAAGTTGAGCTGTGGCGCCAGCATGATCGCGCCCAGCATCGCAATAATGCCGCCGATGACAAACCTCATCGACAAATCCTGATCGGTGCGTAACGTATTCGACTTCGCAGCCTGGCTGCCACGCAGATCTGCCAGGCCGCCCTTAAGACCGCTCCAGATGATCGGCAGACTCCGGACCAGGCTGATGATGCCTCCGGCCGCAACCGCGCCGGCGCCGATGTAAAGAATGTAGGTGCTTTGAATGCTGTCCTTACCATCAATGGACATTTGCGAGATTGCTTTGGTCCCCGGCGGAAGCGGACCAACGAGTCCTTCGCCGAAATACTTGATCATGGGAATCAGCACCAGGTACGACAGCACGCCGCCGCCAAACATGATTGAGGCGATCCTTGGGCCAATGATGTAGCCAACGCCAAGCAGCGCCGGATTGTTTTCGATGGAGATTGACCCCGCCTGAAAAGGAGCACCGAAAACTTTCTGGGGAATCTCTTTCCAGGTTTTAAGGATCTGCTGGAGGGCATAGAAAACAAAGCCGATACCGAATCCTGCGACGATTGTCTTGCCGCCGATTGTCGCTTGATCCGCCACCTTCGCAGACAACGGATCCTTGTGGGCTGCTTCGAGTGACTCTTCGGAGGCGCCGGCCTTTAAAACTTCCCCGCAAGCCGTTCCTTCCGGGTACTTTAAAATCCCATGCTGCTGCACAATCAGCGCGCGTCGCAGCGGAATCATCATCAAAATGCCCAGGAGCCCGCCCAGCACTGCGACCAGCATCACGCGCGTGATATCAAGGTCGAATCCCAAAATTAAGATCGCAGGCATTGTGACGCCGAGACCGAAAGCGATTGATTCGCCTGCGGAGCCTGCAGTCTGAACAATGTTGTTCTCAAGGATGGTAGCGTTGCGGACTCCAACCTTTGAAAGCACTCGAAAGAGAGTGATTGAGATCACGGCCACGGGAATGGACGCGCTTACCGTGAGACCAACTTTCAATACGAGGTAAAGTGACGACGCACCGAAGATAATGCCCAGAACCGTTCCCACAATTATTGCGCGGATCGTAAGTTCGGGAATGATTACACCGGGGGGAATGAATGGACGAAAAGTGGTGAGGTAAGGATTATCTGGCGTCCAGCCCATTCGATCGGGAAACCCCTGCGCTCGCGCAGCCTCGGCAGAGTCAACACTTTCAGTGGACATTGAAGTCACCTCCAAATTGTTATTCTGGGAGATCTTAGGGGTTTGAAACGCCGCTACTTTACACGGCACAAGTGGTGACGGCAAGGCCTTATTGGCCCACGCTCCTCGCGGGCACGGCCTTCAACAGGTGTATAGAGTACAACCTTCAGGTTGCGTCTTTCGCGTCCAGACAAGCTGGTCTTTTCCGCACCCGCAAGCTAAAGCTTGTACTCTCTACGCCTGCAACCTACCGCCTTTTCGATTACACTCTGCGCGTCCTTAATATTTCTACAAACAGTTAAACTACCATTGATGCGAACACGATTATTTACGCTCATTCTGGCGCTCTCGATCTTCCTACCCTTCCTTACATTTGAACTAGTTACGGCTCAACGGCCCAGGTCCAGACCAATCACCACCGTAGTCAGCATCCCCGCGCCTAAGGATGTATTGGGCTTCACTCCGGGCGACGACCGCAAACTCGCAAGCTGGAACCAGGTCCTCACTTATTTCGACAAATTGGACCAGGCCAGTGACCGCGTGAAGTTTGAAGCGCTCGGGAAGTCAACCATGGATGTGCCGTTTGTGATGGCCACCATCAGCGCCCCTGAGAATTTGGCTAGACTGGACGACTACAAACAGATCCAGGATTTGCTTGCTGACCCCCGAAAGCTTGGGGCCCCCGCGACGCGAGATCGAAAGGCCGCAGAGTTAATCCGGCGCGGCAAGACGATTGTGCTCATTACCTTCGGTATACATTCGACAGAAGTTGGCTCGTACCTGTCGAGCATGCTCATCGCGCACCGCCTGGCTTCATCCAATGAGCCTGAGATACAGAAGATCCTGCAGAACACGATCGTGCTGCTGGTGCCTTCGTTAAATCCCGACGGCGTCGACATCGTGAAGAAGTGGTATGACAAAACACTCGGCACGCAATTCGAAGGGACCAGTCCGCCAGAGCTCTATCACAAGTATGTGGGCCACGATAACAATCGAGACTGGTACGCCTTTACGCAGGTCGAGACGCAGATTACGGTGTCGAAGATTCATAATATCTGGCATCCGCAGATCGTCCACGACATACATCAACAAGGCGAACTAGGGTCACGTCTGTTTCTGCCGCCTTACATGCCGCCGGTTGAGCCCAACGTGCCAAAGCAGATCGTCGAAGGGTATACGGAACTCGGAAACTGGATGGCCGGGGAGATGCGGCGCGCCGGATTCCAGGGCATTACCACGGGCTCGACCTACGACGCGTGGACCCCAGCGCGGGCCTACTCCCATTACCACGGCGGCGTGCGCATTCTTTCGGAAACTGCTTCCGCGCGCCTTGCGACCCCCATCAATCTCAAGTTTGAAGAGTTGCGGTCGCGCGAAGGCTACGATCCGCAAAAAGAGTCGGATACGTTTGGACCACTCTGGCGCGGCGGCGAGTGGCGGCTTCGTGACATTACAAACTACATGACCACGGGTGCATTCACCTTGATGAAGCATGCGGCACAGAACCGCGAGCGTTGGTTGAACAGATTCTATGAGATTGGGAAAGACGCAGTCAGGCCTCGCCGCCCTGGAGAGTTGTTTGGATTCGTAATTTTGCCTTCTGGTTTGTACTCGCAAAACAGTTCAAAGCTTGTTGACATTCTTAGGTACGCGAACGTCGAAGTTGACTGGGCCAACGCACGGAAGGCCTTCCAGGCAAACGGAACTACCTATCCGGCCAACTCGTGGATAGTACGCATGGACCAACCTAATGCCGCATTTGCGAAGGCATTATTGGAATCGCAGCGCTATCCTAATCTGAGAGACCCGGACGGACATCCGATACCACCGTATGACGTTACCGCGCATACATTGCCACTCCTCATGAACGTAGAAGTGAAGCCGGTGATTGCTCCTTTTCCTTATCCAATCGCGAGAAGCAAAACCATTTCCATCGATCCCGTAGCCGTCGCTCCCATGCCTTTGAGGGTCGCAATGTATCGCTCGCACGTACCTTCGATGGATGAAGGCTGGACTCGTTGGGTGATCAAGGAAGAGATGAAGGCACGAAACACCGAGGCTACATTCTCTCTCACAGACAAACACATTCGTGCCGGCAACTTGCTCACACGTTCCCGGACCATCATCATTCCCGACCAACCGCCCCGCACGATCCTCAATGGCCACCGTGTCGGTATCATGCCAACCGAATACACCGGCGGTTTGGGGGCAGAAGGCGTTAAAGCGTTGCGCGAGTTTGTCGAACAAGGCGGGACGCTGATTTGCTTGAATCGCGCCTCAGACTTTGCGATCGAACAGTTCAAACTTCCGTTGCGCAATGTAGTAGCCGGGGTTCCTGAAAAAGAATTTTTTGTTCCCGGTTCAATCCTGCGTATTGAGCTCGACATGTCACATCCGATCACGCGCGGCATGACGCGAGAGAGTGTTGCGTGGGTTGAGGATTCACCTGTATTTGAAATTGTGGACGGGTTGGGAACTGCAGCTGCCGAAAAAGTGCGGGTGATTGCTCGTTATCCTTCGGATAAAAATCCATTGCTGTCGGGTTGGTTGTTGGGGGCGGATCGTTTGAAAGGTAAGGCTGCGCTGGTCGAAGTCGAGCTAGGCAAAGGCCGGATAATTCTCTTCGGCTTTCGACCTCAATATCGCGCCCAGTCGCTCGCCACCTACCCCTTGTTATTCAACGCGCTGAGGACTAAAGGCGAATTGTTATCTCGCTAGGGCGTTGTGTGTCAGGAATAAGAAAAACCTCATAACGTCCAGTAAACCGCGAACCATGAGATTTCCTGGACCACTTTTTGGAATATCCAAATATCCATAGAAATGACAGACAAAGTCCATGATAGCCGCACGTTGTTGAGTCACGGTGGCAACTCCGAGTTTATCTAAGGAGGTTTGTAATGAAGCCACTAAAGGGTTCAGTAATTCTGCTGGTGCTGCTTGCTGCTGTCACTATGGTGCTGTCGGCTCAGCAAAAAGAACACGGGGGTAAGCCGTTGACGGCTCAACTCACAGGCGCGGCCGAGGTTCCTGGTCCAGGTGACGCGGACGGCGCCGGCACGTTTAGCGTGACGTTAAATCCAGGACAGAATCAGATCTGCTACGAGTTAGCCGTATCCAATATTGCTACGGCGACCGCCGCTCATATTCACACCGGGGCCGCCGACGTGGCTGGTCCTGTGCTGGTCACACTCAAGACGCCGTCGGATGGACCGGTCAAAGAGTGTGTGACATTGGATCGTGCGAAGATCACGCTCATCATGAAGAAGCCTGGTGATTACTATGTGAATGTTCACAACGCCGAGTTCCCGGGTGGAGCAGTTCGAGGGCAATTGACGAAGTGAGCTTTTAGCACCGCTGGACCATCAGCGACAAAGGGCATGAGTGCAAAAGCTCATGCCTTTTTTTCTGCACTTTGCCGACAGGCGTACAGAGTACAGCCTTCAGGCTGCGTTTTCGCGAGCAGTTCTGCCAGGACCTCAGGCACTTTTTCCCGACGACGCAAGCTGAAGCTTGTACTCTCTACGCCTGTTCGCAATGTTGATTTGTGAGCCGGTTAGCGGTCGAGATACATCTGGGCGGCCATCTTGGTGAGTTTCCAAACGCGTGCCCATTCGATGCGGCCGTTGCCGTTTTCCCGCCCGGTTACCTTATCCAAGATCAGTTTGCGAAACGCCCGGCCTTCGCGTTTGAGCATAAACTCTTTGGCATAAGGCTTAGCTGTTTCGAAGAAGCTAAATCCCGGATCGGTAACGATGCCAATGCCCTCAAGCGTCATCAGTGCCCGCATGACGTAGGTAAAGTTTGCCGGGAGACGGAACGGATACTCATAGACTACCTCCGCCAGATCGTAAGTTAGTTCCTTAAACTTCACTTCGCCCAATTTTAGATTGAGGTAGAGCTTGAAAAGACTCTCGACCACCGGCCGCACGGTTTCCGGATTAACGCCGGGCTTAAGGAAGTTCAGATCAATGATGTCCTGGCCCAGGCCCCGGACATCTCGGCTGACAACGTGGAAAAAAGCCCCAATCATTTGCGACTGCAGCTTAGGCGTGATTCGTCCAACCATCCCAAAATCGAAGAATGCGAGATGGCCCGAATCCATGACCATGAGGTTCCCCGGATGTGGGTCGGCATGAAAAAACCCATCCTCGAGGAGCTGCTTCAGGTACGTACGAACCAGCAGTCGATTGACCTTCACCGGTGAGATTCGACGTGCGCGCAAACCTTCAATATCGGTCACCTTTGTGCCGCGGATAAACTCAAGCGTCAATACGCGACGACCGGTGTGGGACCAGTAGATTTTCGGAACTCTGATTGTGCGCCAGGTTTGGAAGTTGTAGCGGAACCGGTCTGCGTTTCGTCCTTCCTTGACGTAGTCCATCTCTTCAAAGATGGTTGAGTGAAACTCGCGTAACATTCCTTCCCAATCAGCGTTTTCATTCGCCCTGGGAAAGAACCGGTTGGTCAGCTTTACGATTTTGTAAAGCACCGCAACGTCGAAAATAATCGTCTGCTCAAGGTTTGGACGCTGCACCTTGACGGCGACTTCCTCGCCCGAATGCAAACGCGCGCGGTAGACCTGGCCCAGGGAAGCAGACGCGATTGGAGCGCTGTCGATTTCGGCAAAACACTCCTTCAAGCTCTGGCCGAGTTCGGCTTCAATGCTGGCGAAAGCCTCACTAGTCGAAAACGCTGGAACCTGATCCTGCAGAATCGAAAGTTCCTTCACATAAGCTAAGGGCAGCAGGTCGGCGCGCGTCCCCAGCGCCTGTCCGATCTTGATAAAGGTCGGCCCCAGTTCAACCAGGCTCTGGCGCAGCCACACGGCCTGTCTGGCAAGACGCTCTTCTTTGTTAGTGGAACCCTCAGCGCCGCGAAAGACAAAAAAGCGGACCAGACGAATCAGCTTGTCCAAACTGATCTGAAGACCGTGCTGCCAAGTGGCCTTCAGCCGGGCAGTCCACGTCTCGTCCCCGGCTTCGGCCTTTCGCCGAGACGCCATTCGTTGATTGAACGTGGCACGGATGTCGTAGGTATCAAGAAATAGATAGAGGGTAAACAAGCCGAGCACGCGCGCCACGTTTAAGACGCGCAGCCACCCGCGTAAACCACGCCCTTCGAGAATGGCAGCAACTGTTTCATCCGTGAGCGGCTCAGGCTCCGGCGACGGTTTAGGCGAAGATGCAGATGCGCCCGGTCTGGCATGGCTTCGAATCGCAGGTGTTGCTTCACGCGGCGGCGTAGTCACGTCAGATATGGGAACTAGTGCTTGATCAGTATTCATTAGCTATTGAATTATACGACTTCAAACCAACGAGAGCGTGTGCTGCGAACCGCTCCGCGCAAAATAACTGTGTGCGCGAGTTATGTCCCGCTCGATTTGAGCTCTCAATTCTTCAATGGAACCGAATTTACGCTCGTCCCGGAGCCGGTGCAAAAACCTGACGCGGATGACGTCTCCGTACAAATCCCCCGCCCAATCCATTACGAATGTCTCCACCGAAGGTTCCGCGGCGGTCTCAAAAGTAGGCCGAACGCCAATATTTGTAACACTTCGTCGCCATTTGCCGTCGATCAAGGCGCCTGTGACATAAACGCCATTGCGGGGTATGACGCGATTCTTTGGATGCAAGTTCGCCGTGGGAAAACCCAGAATCTGCCCTCGCTCAGCGCCTCTCTCGACCCGGCCTTCAACCCCGTAGGGACGGCCAAGAAATCGCCGGGCCAGATTAACTTTGCCGGCGGCCAGCAACTCGCGAATCCTGCTGGAGCTGACGCGCTGATTGCGAAGCCGAACTTCAGGCACTTCGTCCGCGATGAACCCGAGCTCACGGCTTACTCGCCTCAGCAGTTCGATGTTCCCTTCCCGATCATGGCCAAACGCGAAGCCGCGGCCGAGATAAACCTCTTTTGCTTGCAGTCGCTCTTTCACAACATCGCGCAGGAAATCCTCCGCCCGAGTTTGGGAGAACCGCTCGTCGAAACGAACGACGATCGTCTGCTCGATGCCGAGTACGCCAAAGCCTTCCACTTTTTGATCGAGAGTTTGCAGGAGCGGAGGAGCAGATTCCGGATGCAGAACCGCGCGCGGATGTGGATCGAAAGTGATGACGGTCGGCACGGCGCCAACTTCGCGAGCGCGCTCGGCCACTGTGCTCATGATGAGTTGGTGGCCCAGATGCAATCCATCAAACACGCCGAGTGTTAATACCGTCGGCCGTTGAATCTCAGCATTGTCAGTCCCGTGAAATAGTCTCATAGGAAGAAGTGACGAGTAACAAGTGACAGGTGACAAGCAAGAAGACGCTGGGCGGCGTCAGCGCAAAATCTTGCTTGTTACCTGTCACTTGTCACCTGTCACTCGTCACTTATCTCCAGCCCGTCGTACGCCCATTCAACGCCATCAGGCAATTTCGCAGAATCGCGGGCGTGCATTACGTCGTGTGCGATATGGGTGAGATATGTGCGTTTTGGTTTCAGTTTCTCGACGTATTCAAGGGCTTTCTCGAGCCAAAGATGCGTTGGATGTTTGGCAAACCGAAGACAATCGAGCGCCAAAACATCCAGGCCGCCCAGAGCTTCCATGGTGTCTTCGGGTATATCGCTCAGGTCTGTGGCGTATGCGAAATCGTTGAAACGGTAAGCCATTACTGGAAGACGGCCGTGTATGACCTCGAGCGGTGTGATTTCCAGATCGCCTCCCAAGCAAAACGACGCTCCCGGCAAGACTGTGTGCGCAATTACTTGCGGTAAACCACCGCCAAAGTGGGAAGGCTCAAAAACGTATTTGAAGATGCGACGAATGTCGACCCAGGCGCGTTCATTCGCATAGATGCCGAGCGCGCCAAAGCGAAAATTGAGTGGGCGAATGTCGTCGAGACCAAAGATGTGGTCGGCATGACAATGCGTGATCAAGACAGCGTCCAGCCGCTTCAACCCGTAACGAAGTGCTTGTTGTCGGAAGTCTGAGGAAGTATCGACCAGAACTAACTGGCCCGCATGCTCAACCAGTATTGAAACTCGCAGGCGCTTGTCGCGAGAATCGTCAGAAGTGCACGTCTCGCATTCGCAACCGATGGAAGGGACGCCGGTCGATGTACCGGTACCTAGAAACGTAAGTTTCATTATCGTAGTCCAATGTCCAATGTCTAATGTCCAAAGTCAAATCGGTGGAGCTACCGGACTTTGGACATTGGACTTTGGACTTTGGACTTCGAATTATCCGCCCGTGATATCGCGACCAGAATACGCGCGCGCTTGCGGCGGG
The DNA here is from genome assembly GCA_041748795.1 of Pyrinomonadaceae bacterium. Taxonomy (GTDB): domain Bacteria; phylum Acidobacteriota; class Blastocatellia; order Pyrinomonadales; family Pyrinomonadaceae; genus PSRF01. Next base: position 2,034 of record JBGTCM010000190.1, on the reverse strand, counting down.
GTGGCGTTGGTGAGCGAAACATATTGCATTCGCAAATCGGCGAGCAACCCCTCTAGAATTTGTTGCTCCTGAGGCAGCAGATTGCCGCGCGTCTTTTTCTGCAGCATGCCGAGAATATCTATCCAGTGCTTGCCAAGCTCAAGGTCCACCTCGCGCTTTCCGGTTACAGGATGTTCCATCATGCCTAACGACGACGCCGCATTTGACGCTATCGACATCATGAAACTGGCAAAGCTCGACGGGTCTTCCGCGCCAGGTAATTCAGACTCTTCTTCCGGCAACTGATCTTCTAAAGAGCTTGCCGGCGGTGGTTCGGGAGTCGTTGCTTCCGCAACTGGTGGAGTTTCTGCCTTGCTCTCAGCCGCCGCAGCGGGTTCGGCTATAGGGGCAGGCTCAGGGGCCACAGGTGCCGCCGGTGCGGGTCGCTCTTCCGGAGGCACCTCACGGGGGCTGCCATCCGGATTGAAGAGCCGGCGATCGGTAACTTTGTAAGTTGGTTGTTCTTCGCTCATTTCCCCGCCTTTAGACCCTTCAGTAACCATATTTGGGTCAACGAACATTAGATTTTTAATGTGGATGCGATGGTAGCACCCTCATCTAACGCTCGCAAGACAAGGACTTTTTTGGTGCGTTACTCTATCGCCGGGCGCTTGCGGCTTGCCAGCCGAGCGGTCATTACCTGACGCCCGTCTAGATGGCGCACTTGTGCGCCGCGGGGTTGAACATGGCCTAAAGCGTAGCGGACCAGTCCGCGGTTTAAACGCAATTCTCTTCTCTCCGGACTTTGGACTTTAGACGCCGGACTTTAGACTGTCACCATGCCGGCCACCTTTGCAGATCTCGTTGAACTGATGCACAAACTGCGTTCGCCTGATGGTTGTCCGTGGGACCGCGAACAAAACTACGCCACGCTTGCCCCTATGCTTCTGGAAGAGGCCTACGAAGCATTTGAGGCAGTTGAAGAGGCGCGCGAAGGTAATCCAAAAGAGTTGCGCGATGAACTTGGCGATCTGCTTTTTCAGATTGTTTTTTACGCTCAGGTAGCAAAAGAAAAAGGCGACTTTGAAATCAACGACGTAACCGAGGCGATTCATTCAAAGATGGTGCGTCGCCATCCACATGTCTTCGGAGACACGAGTGCGGAGGACTCAGCGACAGTTTTACGCAATTGGGAAACAATGAAAGCGGAAGAACGTCGCGCGGCGGGAAAAAGCGAGCGCGAGGGTTCACTGCTTGATGGTGTGTCGTCTAAAGCGCCGGCACTGATGGAGGCGCACCAGCTTTCAACCAAGGCCGCGCGAGTCGGCTTTGACTGGAAAGCCGTGGAAGACATCTTCGATAAGTTGCAGGAAGAAATCGGCGAACTCCGCACAGCAATCCAAAACCACACCGTTACAAACAGTGAAGCCGATCACGCCTTGGTGCGTGAAGAGATTGGGGACTTGCTATTCGCAGTCACAAATATCGCGCGTCATCTTCAAGTAGAGCCCGAATCGGCACTGAAGCTAACCAGCCGAAAATTCCGCCAGCGGTTTGGCTACATTGAAGAGAAGTTGCAGGAGCGCGGGCAAGCTTTCGACCAGGTAAGTCTTGATGATATGGAGGCACTTTGGCAGGAAGCGAAGGGCGACAGGCAGTAAGCAGAAGGCAGAAGGCAGATTATACCTTTGTCATTCGTCATCATCCGTTTCTAATTTGACCCGCTGATAATGAAGTCAGTACCACCTCGCGGTCGCGAGTGGGTTCGCGCGACACCTGGACCAACGGACCCACCCGATACCGCGAGGTGGTACTGACTTCCCTATCAGCGGTCAAAATGGCCCACTGCTCTCTGCTTTCTGCTTTCTGCCTTCTGCCTTCTGCTTTCCGCCTACTCTTTTTCGGCTCCCAGCATGGGCACAGCAAAAGGCCCGCTTCGAGAAGCGGGCCTTTGCGGACGAGACATTTGATTCTCTGTTAACCGTTGATTCGGACCGATCGCAGCACGTTGCGAAACGCGTTTTGATATACACCGGCCTCATTGTCAGGTGCAAC
>JBGTCM010000189.1:0-17816 GCA_041748795.1 Pyrinomonadaceae bacterium | reverse complement strand
CTATCACTCACACTCAGTGGACGAGATTCTTAATCGCATCGAAGAATATTTTGAAGCCATTGAGACAGGTAAGCCATACTTCGGCGAGGCCGGCGCACCGATAGAAGATGCTCCCGAACTCGACTCGTGTGAAGCCGCCACTGCCGCGTAACCCCTGTCCGGAAACACCTCGTTTCGGTTTGGGCCATTCCGGCGTTTTCCCGATCGGTTGTTTATTCAACATCTGTTTCGTTCTTTTTCCTTTCGTTTAGAATGCGGACTTGTCCGCTCGACGAGGGCACAAGTGCCCGTTCTAAACGAGAGGGAAAACACAAACACACCGTGCAGCAGATAGCCGCTCCAAGGAGTAGTCACATGCGTAAAGTTATTTTTGGTGGCGCCAACAGTCTCGACAACTACTTCGCACGAAAAGACGATACGGTTGATTGGCTCATGTGGAGCGATGAAGTGACCGAGTTTTTGGCCGACTACTGGAAACGCTTTGACACGATCGTAATGGGGCGCAGGACTTATGAGGTGTCGCTGCAAATGGGTGGTGGCGGTTCCTATCCTGGGGTCAAGAGTTACGTCTTCTCAAAAACGTTGAAGACAGCGCCAGCTGCCGGGGTTGAGGTTATCTCCGAAGATGTTGCTGAGTTTGTGCGCAAACTGAAAACTCAGGAAGGCAAAGATATTTGCCTCATGGGTGGCGGACTGTTGGCAAGATCGCTTTTCCAGGCGGACCTAATCGATGAGGTTGGTTTCAACATTCATCCGGTGTTGCTCGGTTCCGGCATACCGATCTTCCACGAAGTAGACCATCAGATCGATTTGGAACTGCTCGACTGTAAGACACTAAAGAACGGCTGCGTGCTCGTTACTTATCGAGTTAAGCCGCAGGGTGAAAAGCGGAAGAAAGCGGCAAAGAAGGCTACGAAAAGGAAGAAACCCAGCAAGGTAAAGGCCGGTCCAAAGAAAGCCACATCAAAGAGCGCCGGGAAGGCGACCAAGCGAACCACGAAATGACTACGCCCACGATCCTTTCTGGATACTAAAACCGAGCCACGAAACACACGAATTCACACTAAGCTTGATTAGTGATATTTCGTGTTGTTTCGTGGACAGTTTTAACCGAGCGGCCAACAACCCGTGATCCAATCGCAACTAAGGCCGCTTCGGCGAGGGTTCCGCAGCCGGACGAACCATCGCGACTGTGCCGGCAGGCTTTCCGCTGCCAGTATCGAAATTCACGGCCGTCGGATAACCCTTACCCTTTAACGCCGCTAACTCAATCACAACTTCTTTCTGATTTTTGCCAATGGGTTTCCGTCTCGCCGCCACAGCTTGCTTCTTATCCGCAGCTTTGTCTGCTGTCTTTGCCGATGCTTCGGGCGACGCGGATGCCTGGGGCTTGGCAACATCCTTCTGCGGATGACGCGACATGGCATTAAGCGTATCGAGAATTTGCGTGCGTTCTTCTGGGTTCAAATCCTCCAACTTCACGCCGTTGGCTTCGAGAACTGCGCGCAAATTGGTTTCAGTGTTTGTGTCCAGGTCGTAGACGTCCCGATAGATTTTTAGTTTGCCGTCCTCTACCACAATCGTTTCGTAGCGCAATTCTACCGGGACGGCCTGGTTCAACTTAACTACCTGCGTTTTTGTTTTGTCCTTGAAGTAGCCCTGCAACGCCTGGTCGGTTATTTCACCGCCGGCCACCTGGGCCAGAAGTCTGGAGAAGTCCTGGACCTGCGGACTCGTTAGACCAACGCAGCCATGGGATGCAAAGGTACCCAGCTTCGCGGGTGATTTACCACCGTGAATAAGGGATGGCAGGCCGATGGGAATTTTAATTGGACCAAGTGGATTCAGTTTGCTGCCAGCCGCCACCTTCTCGCCCACGGCGACGCCCTTCATTTTGTTGACCCAGGGTTCGTCGGGCGGCGTCCACGTTGGGTTAAAGATTATTGTCTGAGCTTTGCGCAATCCCGTCGGCAACGGAAACTCCGGATAACCGATGCCGATTTTGTACGACTTAACCAACTCACCCTGACGAAAGACGTCCATGCGGTAGGCGGGAATGTTCACGACTACACGCGTATCTTTGGGAATCGCATTGGGACCAGCCGACACCGCGTCCTGCGGTGAAGCGGTCTGATTGGCGTCAGTCACCTCGCCGCCCGTGCCCCAGTAATCGCGCACGAAGGCAAACAGAGCATCCGCTTTTTGTTCACCGACTACCTCGCGGATCGCTTCACTTGCGTGACGCCTTGCCTCTTCTGCCTGACGCTCATCGTCAGCGCTCCTGTCTTCGACGTTTGTCTGCCGCAGCTTCGCGACTTCATCGCCGGCTATTTTTTGTAATTGGGCTACCTGCGCGTCAGTTAACTCGACCTGCGACTTCAGTCTCGACTTAAACGCCTCATCGGAAAACAGCGCGTCCAACACCGGCAACGTCACAGTTACCTGCCTGCTGACGGCGGTTGGGCTCGCGGTGGGTGATGCCGATGGCGATGGACTAGGCGACGGCGACGAATTGGTATTGGTCGCAGAATCGCAACCAACGGCAAATAGAAGCGAGAGCGCCATCAGAATTAGGGCAGTTGTATTTATGAATTTTCTTGGTATAGCAATCATTGTTTTGCCTCGTTCCAGTAAGATTGAAAAGCAAGTCGATAGTCGCTTGTGCCTGGATTTCCAGCAATGGGTGTACCCACGTCGTTTAGCGGGGCTGGCCCACACAAGCTGCACTGAAACCCTCGCTTTTGGTAGTGAGGCTTGCACGATAAGCGAACGGAGGTAGGCTAGGCTTTTCTTTGGAGTGCTGCGGCTCGACGCAGCTTTGGCCGAGCCTGAGGTTCACTTTTAGGTGAATTCATTTCGATAGCGTGGCGGCAACCTTGTGCGCCAAAAGCTGCGTCGAGCCGCAGCACTCCAAAGGGGGCTACTTCAGCAGCGGATAAGGGTTAATGTTTGTTCCTTCCCAATACCGTTTTGGATCTGTGAGGGCGGTGATTGAAAAGTGCAGGTGATAGTTTCCGGCGCCCGCGTTTCCAGTGTCGCCTACATACGCAATCACTTCTCCCTGCCGGACATACTTGCCGGTAGCAATTTCATCCGCATAACGCTGAAGATGGGCGTAGTAGAAGACAAGTTTTTTGTCGGGGCTGAGTTGGTAGATAGTTATGCCGCCGCGTTCGCTTTGGAAGAGTCTGACGATTTCGCCTTCGGAGACGGCCAACACTGGCGTTCCGGCCGGCGCGATAATATCAATCGCGTCATGCGACCGCCCTTCTAAACGCGCCTCGGTAAAAGTGTCTAACAACTGTTCGGGTTTGAGGCCCGCAACGGGAATGACCAGGTTGAGTTTGCCGATGAAAGTAGGCGGCAGTGCGAGATCTCCGTCTGGCTGGCTGGGTGATAGGCCCGGCTCAGCTTGGGGAATGTCTGCCGAGGATGGCACTGCCGATGTGACCCGTGGACTTATGGTTGGTGAGATCGCAGGCGTTGGGGTCGCAGACGCTGGGGGTGCCCCCTCGTTAATTGTCGTTACTGGCGTAACAGTGGACTGCCTGTTTCTGGACCAAAGAAATAAGCCGAGCGCACCGAGCGTTACGATGGCGATTAACAGCACTCGTATCCGGGCTTTCGCTGTTGCTCCAAGCGCCACGAGAGCTACCTCTGAATTCCTAACGGTAACAGGGGCCTAGGCGCTGTTCCACCAAAAAACCAGCTCGCGCCTACACGCAGTCGATGATGCCAGGTGGGCAGCCGCGAAGTATAAAGAGCAAAGCGTGCCTGGCGAGCGAGGGGACCACCAAACGTTTTCCCACCCGCCAGTACGGCGGCGCGTTCCGTGCCCAGACTGACTGCTTCGCCTAATTCTTCGAAGTGCTTAGTTTTGAGTTCATCACCAGATAGAAAGGCCTTAACATTGGCGGCCACGAGACCCGCTTGCTGAAGCGCGAGTTGAGCTGTACCGGCGAGTGTGGGCGTAGCATCGGGATAGAAAGCAATGTCGCCGAGCGCGAACACGTTGCGATGCCGGCGGGTTTGAAGCGTTGGCTCAACCAGTATCAGTCCCCGCTCATTCTTATCGAGGCCCAACTTTTCCACTACTGGGCTGACGCGTACACCGCCCGTCCAAACGACCGCAGCTGCTTCAATTTCAGTTTGGCTACCATTGTGTTCAATCGTGAAGCCGTTTGGCTTAACTGACACGACGCGCGTAAGTGTGTGCACCTCCACGTGAGATTGCCGCAACGCATCCTCGACGTATTCCCGAATCTCCTCGCCCATCCCCGGCACAACTCTATCACCCATCTCAACAACCAGTACGCGAGGTTCACCATGGAGCGCGCGACGCTTGAACGCGTCGAGCAGCAAGTCCGCCATCTTGGTCGAAAGTTCAACACCGCTGGCGCCGGCGCCGACGACGCCAAAGGTCAATGCGCGCTGTACGTCCTGCGGAGGTAGGTCAGGCGGCACATGATCCAGTGCGTCAACCATTCTTTGGCGCAATTGATCAGCATTAGCAATCTTGCGAAAGGGGATAGAGTTTTCGGCGGCGCCCGGGACACCGGCGTAGTTTGTAACCCCGCCCACCGCCACAACTAACACGTCGTATGACAAACTTTCCCTTCCGTTTTCGAACTTGACCGAACGTGAATCCAGATCAATTTCGCTTACACGGTCCTGGATTAGGTTTACATCTTCCTCGAGGAGTTCCTTGTACTTCGGCGCGATATGCCACTCTTCAACCTCGCCGCTCAAATACTCGTAAAGCATGGGCGTGAAGAGAAAATGGTCCGCGTCGCTGATCAGCGTGACTCTGCCGTCACCTGCCAGATCAAGGGCGGTAAACAGGCCGCCGAAGCCGCCGCCGACAATTACAATGTGCGCGTCTTTGCTTGTCATGATTTGATGCGTTTGCCGATGGTATCAGAGAGCTCCCCAAACTCGAATGTGAGCCAGTCAGGACTAAATCTGTAGGGGCGTCCCTCCGTGGGCGCACCCATCAGGGCCTCTACGAGGCCCAATCTTTAGGAGGCAAATGGCGAAAGAAGGGGGCGGCCACAGAGGTGCCGCCCCTACAATGCAGGCCCTCGGCGGGTAGTGTCCTAATTTGAAAGTGGCCCGCGTGGTCTATGGCACGGTCTTTGTCCTATTTGGTTATTCCAATCCGGGGCTGCCTTGTGATATAAGCCGGATTGCCCGGTGTTAATCAAAGCGCTTTGGGATTGGACTGGCGGGGGCTAGTCCTTGGAGACTTGCCGCAAGGCATTTCCCCGACTTCCCCCGCTTATCCTTCTAGGGCGTTACCGTTCATGAGGCGGTGACGCCCTTTTATTTTGGACACTACCCCCTCGGCGCCTCCGCTGGACACTCCATAAGGTGCGTGTTAGCTTACCCCGACACTTAATCTTAGCGGTTGCCGTCAGTTGACGGGTCTTCTGCTGTCGAGGAGGATCATCTAAAGCAGTGCCCTTAGCAAAAGAAACGAAAGCCCAGATTCTTACCGATTTCCGCAGCCATGATGCGGACACAGGCTCGCCACAGGTTCAGGTGGCTTTACTCAGTAAACGAATCAACGAGCTTACAGAACACTTCAAGATCCACAAAAAAGACAACCACTCACGGCGCGGCCTGCTTAAGATGGTCTCGCAGCGGAGAAGTCTATTGGATTACTTGAAGCGCACGGATATTCAGCGTTATCACGAAGTAGTGACTCGTTTGGGCCTGCGACGTTAGATCCCCAAACGAACTTAAGAACGAGAGAACTTCGAATCTCCAATTTAAGAAAGCCCGCGTCTATCGAAGAGTTTGCTGCGGATGCCGAACGTGACGGCGATACTCCCAGGCAAGCAGACGCGTTCGGCCTTAGCGTAACGCAAAAAAGGCGGCATGAGCTCACGGTTATGAGCCTCGTGCCGCCTTTTTTGATGTTACACCGCAGTACCCCTTAACGCTTCACGTAGCGTCAGTATGATTAGAAACAACAAAAGCGAGGCGCACGAGACGCTCGCGGCCTGAGTAGTTTCAGGTAATTGTCCGAAGGAGACAAACAAGATGACAGTAAAGAAATATCTTAAAGAATCGATCAAATTGGGCGACAAGGATTTGACCGTCGAAACCGGCCGGGTCGCCAAGCAAGCGGATGGATCCGTGATAATCAGTTATGGCGACACAATGTTGCTGGTGGCTGCCGTGGGGGCCCCGACTACCCGCGAAGGAATCGATTTCTTTCCGCTGACTGTGGAGTATCGCGAAGCGAATTATGCAGCCGGCCGAATTCCCGGTAACTACTTCCGGCGCGAAGGACGGCCTACCGAAAAGGAAACACTCACCAGCCGGATGATCGACCGTCCCTGCCGGCCACTATTTGCCGAAGGTTATCGCAACGAGACGCAGGTAATAGCCAGCGTCATTTCAGCAGACCCCGACAATAATCCGGACGTTATTGCAATCACCGGAGCGTCGTGCGCGCTTTACCTTTCCGACATACCGTTTATGAACCCCATTGCGGGCGTACGGATCGGGCTAATAGAGGGTCGTTATATAGTCAATCCAACCTACGATGAAGTGCGTGAGTCGCGATTGAATCTAATCGTCGCCGGTACCGAAGAAGCGATTGTGATGGTTGAAGCCGGCGCGTCTGAGGTGTCTGAAGAAATCATGCTCGAGGCGCTGATGTTGGCCCACAAGGAAATCAACCGCCTGTGCCGTTGGCAGAAAGAGCTTTACAAAGCCCTCGACATCCAGAAGCGTCCAGTAGAGCCGCCTGTACTTAATGAGGAGATGCTCGGAGAAGTTCAGCGAAACTATTCGGATCGTCTGCGTGCAGCACTGGACACTACCGCGCAGGAAAAACGGGACAGTTACGCAGGGGTTGATGCTCTCAAGAAAGAAGTGGTCGAAGGTTATCCCGAGAATGAACCTGAAAAACGACAGATGGCGAAGAAGGTCTTCGATCACCTTAAAGAAACCATCTTCCGTGACGACATTCTCAATAATCGTCGTCGTCCGGATGGTCGCCGTTTCTCCGAGATACGTCCCATCAGCTGCGAAGTTGGTTGGCTGCCTCGCGTTCATGGCTCCGCGCTTTTCACTCGCGGCGAGACCCAGGCCATCGTCACTACGACCCTCGGCACCAAGGAAGACGAGCAGTTCATGGATGATCTGGAAAAGGGTGAAGTGAAGCGACGCTTCCTGCTTCACTACAATTTCCCACATTACTCCGTGGGCGAAGTGGGGCGATTCGGTTCTTCAAGTCGTCGTGAGATCGGACACGGCGTGCTGGCGCGACGAGCGCTAGAGCCTGTGCTGCCCGATGATTCGGTTTTCCCGTACACGCTAAGAATCGTTTCCGACATCACTGAATCAAACGGTTCGTCGTCGATGGCCAGCGTCTGCGGCGGCACGCTTTCCTTAATGGATGCGGGCGTTCCTTTGAAAGCACCAGTCGCAGGAGTCGCGATGGGCCTCGTGATGGAAGGTAACAAGTACGCAATTCTGACGGACATCGCGGGTGCGGAAGACCACTATGGCGACATGGATTTCAAAGTCACCGGCACCAACGACGGCATTACTGCCCTTCAGATGGACATCAAAATCGCAGGCATTAATGCACAGATCATGGCGGAAGCGCTTGAGCAGGCACGAAAAGGGCGGTTGTATATTCTGAACGTGATGCAGCAAGCGATTGCTGAGCCGCGCCAGGATATCTCGGCCCACGCTCCCCGCATCATCCAAATCAAAATCAATCCGGACAAGATCCGCGACGTTATAGGACCAGGCGGCAAGATGATTCGTGCACTCGTTGAGGAGACGGGCGCGAAGATTGACGTCTCAGACGACGGCACAATTTCAATCGCAACCGCCAGCGGTGAGGCCGCTGAAGCTGCGGTAGCCCGGATTCGCGGTATTACCGCGGAAGCTGAAGTGAACCAAACTTATCTGGGAACGGTTTCGCGCATCGTTGACTTCGGTGCGTTTGTCGAAATATTTCCGGGAACGGACGGCCTACTTCACATCTCGGAAATTGCGGACCGGCGGGTGAAGGATGTCCGCGACGAATTGAAGGAAGGCCAACAGATCATGGTCAAGTGCATCGGCAAGGAAGGGAACAAGATCAAACTTTCCCGTAAAGCGGTGTTACGTGACGAAGATCGAAAAGCAGAAGCTGCGAGCGCCGGCGAAGTCGACTAGGTTAGTTGCAGCTCGATGACTCATGGGAGGTTTGCCAAGTGCAAACCTCCCTTTTTATTCAGGTTAAACACTACCGAACCTCAACTCGAAATTGGAATCCTTTCTTCATTAACCATCTTTTCCTATCAACCAGCGATACCGCCCCCGGCGATTTCAGGCCTTGCGCGACGAATAAGGCCATCTACGCTGCGTTCAACAAGTTTAACAACGAAACTTTCCCCATTAGTACTTTTGGGAAAGAACGAGGAGGAATTTCAACTGATGATGAGTCGAGCTTTTCGTCCCACTGCCGCGATCCTCAGCATCTTGCTTTTGACCGGTGTCCCAACTCATGCGGCGCCGGTGGCAATCAGCGAGGTGATACAGGTCATGGGCAGCTACCAAAATCCTCCCGAGCTACGGCTCCGCAGTATTTCCCAAAGTACGAGTGCGGCAGTAGAAGGCGAAGGACCTTCGCCTGTGGCGTCGGCCGCGCAGGAGTCGGCAGCGGGAGATATTATTGAGATTGCCGATAGCAGCACAGTCGATGTCGCCGCCGGCGACACGCTTCTATCGGGTGTGGCAGTGAGTATGGAACCGCAAGCCGGTGTCGATGTTGTTGACCAGGGCGAAGTCGAAGGTACAATCTGTGACTGCGGTGAGATCACTGTACCGGGCGGCGGGTTTCCGAAATGGCCACTGCTATTTCTGGCAGCAATCCCGTTCTTCTTCATCCACGGTTGTGACGATTGCGATATACCTCCGCCAACAACCACGCCAACTCCGCCGGACGAAGTGATTCCCGAGCCTGCTTCGCTGCTCCTGTTTGGGACCGGCCTGGCTGCATTCGGTGCGCGCTTGCGTAAACGCCGCTCCAAAGTGGCTCCGCAGATTGAGACTACGGAGGAGGGCTAATCAAAATGTTGACAGCAACCTTAAAAACCCGTTACGCCAAACTCGGACTGGCAGCCCTGGTGGCACTGACATTTTGCATGGTCCACCCGTCGTCGACGGCCTACGCGAAAAAGCGAAAGCTGGCGAAGTATGGAACGATTAAGATTCTAACCACTCCCGGCGGTCTGCCGATCGAAGTCGACGGCAAACCTGAAGGAATAACAAGCACCGACTATCGCGAGTTTGATCGCGACCCGGGCGTTCACACGATCGTCATCACGCTTCCAAACGGCCAACGATGGACGCGCGAGATCGACCTTGAAGCCGGACGCATCAAATGCGTGGCCCTCAACTACAGAGCGGCGCCGCCCGTAGTCAAGTCTCCTTGTCCCTATCCCGTAAACATCTCCGCCCCCACTCAGGTAAATGAGGGCGAGGTGATCACATACACGGCTGACGTCGCCTATACGGGCACGTCTGCTCTTAACTACACATGGACCGTGAGCCCCGCCGACGCCAGATTACTCAGCGGCGCGGGCACACCGACAATCACAGTGGATTCAACGGGCCTCGCCGGCCAACGCATCACGGCCACACTGGTGGTTGATGATGGCTCAGGCGACACGGCTTGCCGCCAGGTTAGCGAAGCGTCAACGTTTGTTCCACCTACGCCACCTCGCGAGAACCCTTCGCGACAGTTTGACGTTTGCTGTAGTTGTTCCTTTGACGATCAGAAAGCGCGTTTGGACAACCTCGCAGTCGAATTGCAAAACGATCCCTCGACTACAACGTACGTGATTGCGTATGGTGGCCGCAGGAGCCGAATGGGCCAGGCCGACCTGTTGGGGACTCGCGCTCGCGATTACCTAACAAGCCAGCGCGGCATCGATGCCTCGAGGATCATTGTTCTCAATGGCGGCTTTAGAGAGGAAGACTGTGTTGAGTTGTGGATCGTGCCGAGCGGCGCCACACCGCCACAGCCGACGCCCACAGTTTCAGCTGGCGAAGTTCGTCCAGCTGCCGGAGATGCGCCCCGACGCCGCGGCCGTAGACGTGGCAGAGGCGACGACTAAACAACCACGAGCTAAGCGCGAGCTTGACGAAGGGAGACAGGAACCATTCCTGTCTCCCCTTGTTTTTGACCCTCGATCCCCACCCGTTTAGATAGGGCACTTGTGCCCTCCGTCGTTCGCGGACAAGTCCACATACTAAACGAATCGAACAAAGTGACAGTCCCCCATTTTGTAAACAGTGCGTGAGCCACGCATTACGGGTGTAGGGCCTGCTGCTGCATTGACCATAGACCAGCCTTATGGAACAATCGCTCGCATCCCCCGTTCGACTAAACAAAGCAGACCCTTTTCAACAGGAGGCGTCGAGTTATGGGAGATAATGGTGACGGCGGTAGCGGTAGCACTGGCGTGGTAGCAATCCTCGTGATCTTTGTGATTATTGTTCTGGTGGCTCTCTTTGCATTCAGAGGGCGATTGTTTGGTGGCGGCGGCACTCAGAAGATAGACGTCAACGTTCAGACGCCTGCCAAGTAATTAACCAACGACAGAGTTGTTTATGAACAGAGGAGCGCTCCGTGCTCCTCTTTTCGTGTGAATAGTAAATAGTAAATGGTGAATGGTGGGTTGATCGTTGCACCCCATTCGTTCTGCTCATTTTGGATTGAGGAAGCCTCGTTTACGATTTGATGTTTACCATTTACTATTCACTATTCACCATTTACCAATATGACGGCTCCTAACATCGAAACTATCGTGTCTCTCGCCAAGCGGCGAGGCTTTGTATATCCGTCCTCGGAAATCTACGGCGGGCTCGGCAGCGCCTGGGATTATGGCCCGCTGGGTGTCGAATTGTGTAACAACGTCAAGCAGGCGTGGTGGCGCTGGATGGTTTATGAGCGTGACGATATCGAAGGGTTGGACTCGTCGATAATCCTGAACCGGCTGGTGTGGAAATACTCTGGACACGAAGCCACGTTTAGCGATCCCCTGGTTGATTGTCGTGAATGCAACACACGTCTTCGTGCCGACAAACTCGACAATGGAAAATGTCCAAACTGCGGCTCGACAAATCTAACGGAACCACGGCCGTTCAATCTGATGTTCCAGACGCACGTTGGCGCCACCGCTGAAGACGATGCGTCATCGCTTGTCTATCTTCGTCCTGAAACGGCGCAAGGCATCTTTATTAACTTTCTGAACGTGCTAACCACCAGCCGGCGCAAACTGCCTTTTGGTGTCGCGCAGATTGGCAAGTCGTTTCGCAACGAAGTGACACCTGGCAATTTCATTTTCCGCACGCGCGAGTTTGAGCAAATGGAGATGGAATACTTTGTGCGGCCCGGCGAAGACGAGGCCGTTCATCAAGAATGGATTGACGGATGCTTCCAGTGGTTTACGTCACTCGGAGTTTCCGCCGACAACCTTCGGCTATATGAACAGCCAAAGAAAGAGTTGGCGCATTACGCCAAGCGGACCGTTGATATTCAATACCGCTTCTTTCCGGAACGCGAAGAAGACGAGCGTCAGTGGGACGAGTTGATGGGCATCGCTAATCGCACCGACTTCGATCTGCGCACGCATTCGAAGAAACCCGAAGACGCGGAGGGCAAGCGAATCAATCCGGATTCGACCGAAGACCTCTCGTATTTCGATGAAGCAGCCAAGGAACGCTTTTACCCATACGTAATCGAACCAGCTGCTGGTGTGAATCGAACGGTGCTCGCCGTTCTGATGGATGCTTTCACTGAGAAGACAAACGACAAGGGTGAGACGCGTGTGATCTTGAAGCTGCATCCGTCGCTGGCGCCGATCAAGGTTGCCGTTTTGCCTTTGGCGAAGAACAAACCCGAGATCGTTGCGTTGGCCAGGTCTCTCAAGCGCTCGCTGCAACCTTCGATGCGTGCGGTCTATGATGACACGGGTGGGATCGGGAAACTCTATGCGCGCCAGGATGAGATCGGGACGCCATTTTGTGTAACCATAGATCACCAGTCGCTCGAGGATGAATCGGTTACCGTTCGCGATCGAGATACCTGGGAACAGGAACGACTTAAGGTCTCCGATCTGAGGGACTACTTGTTGAAGAGACTGAACGCGTAGTCCAAAGTCCAAAGTCCAATGTCCAAAGTCCAAAGTCTGTTTGGCGTGGGTGGTGGTGAATCTTCGAGCAGGGTTCCGCTTCGACATTGGACATTGGACATTGGACTTTGGACTAATCAAAGATGCCGGTAGTCAAAAAACAAAATCAGCAAACTGAGTCGCGTTTATTACTCGAAGATGACGAGCCGGTCGAGTTGCCGCCGGCGTCGATTGAAGAGCGAGATGTGCTGGTCCAGTTTGCTCAGTATAAGCCGTTCATCCCGGAGCTGATTGAAGAACTTCGTGACGGCACGATTGCAGAACCGGTGGCGGTTATGAACGACGGCTCTACCTTTGCAATCCATGGTGACACACGGACTTTCTGGGTCAAAATCTGGTATGCAGCCGGGACTGACCTGACTCAAATAGACCGGGTGCAGGTAATCAGTTGTATCCCTTCCACGCGAGGTATTCAGATACTCGTCGAAGATTATGCGGATGGCGATGCAGAAGACACTGAAGATTTCGAGGACACGGAAGACTCAAACAACCGGGACGATTATTAGCTCAGTGGGGTCCTGACAGTTCGCGTTCAATACAGAACCCAGCGCGGGTAGCGCGGGATGCTGTAGGCCGCCAGCATCACAAGGCTCAACTATTTGTTTTTGAGTAGCTTCGCGGATCCCGCGCTACCACGCTGGGTTCTGTAATGGTTGCCGAAGCCAAACTCCGTCAGCAACTGATCGTACGATACTGGACTAAAAATGCTCGACAACCTTGGAAACCTGGAACGCACTCATTCCTGCGGCGGACTTCGCGCGGATAACGTCGGAAATACCGTCACACTGATGGGCTGGGTCGCGCGCCGGCGCGACTTTGGCGAGCTGTCATTTATTGATCTGCGCGACCGTGAAGGTATTACGCAAGTTGTCTTCAATTCCGAAGATGCGCCCGAGGCGCACTCTAAAGCGAAGGAAGCGCGAGGCGAATTCGTAATCGCGGTCGTCGGCGATGTTGTTCTTCGCGATCAGGCGTCGCGAAACGCGAAACTTCCGACCGGTGAGGTTGAGGTCCAGGCGCGCGAGTTGTACATACTTAACGACGCGCGCACGCTGCCGTTTCAACTGGACGCTTCTAATGAGTCTCTCGCCAGCGAAGACCTCCGTTTGAAATATCGTTACCTCGATTTGCGCCGTCCACAGCTTCAGGCAAATCTGCGCCTGCGTCATCGCGTGGTCGCAGAGATTAGGCGTTACATGGACGAGCAGACGTTTACGGAAATCGAAACGCCGATCCTTATCAAGTCGACGCCCGAAGGCGCGCGGGATTACATCGTTCCCTCGCGAATCCAGCCTGGAAGATTCTTTGCGTTGCCACAGTCGCCACAACTGTTCAAGCAGATTTGTATGATTGCGGGCCTGGATAAATATTTTCAGATCGCACGCTGCTTTCGAGATGAAGACCTTCGCGCAGATCGCCAGCCGGAGTTTACGCAGCTCGATGTTGAGCTCAGTTTTGCGACCACCGAGCAGGTTTACAAGCTTATCGAGGGCCTGTTTCAGCGGGTCTTCCGCTTGATTGGCGTTGAGTTGCCCACCGCGTTCCCCCGGCTCAGTTACGCCGAAGTGATGGAGCGGTATGGTTCTGACAAGCCGGATTTGCGTATTCCGGGAATGGAGTTGACAGATTTTTCAGAGGTCCTGAGGGAAACAGCGTTTGCGCCTTATGCGGCAGCCCTCGCTGAAAAAGGAACGGTGAAGGGAATCGTGGTCCGCGGCGGTGGCGCGATGTCGCGGAAGAATCTGGACGACCTGCAGGAATTTGCCAAACGCTATGGAGCTTCCGCTCTTGCCTGGATAAAGCTCGGCGACGAATTGTCTTCGTCACTTTTAAAACCGCTGGGCCAGGACGTGGTCCAGCAATTGGCCGAGCGAGCTAAAGCGGAAAAGGGCGATGCGGTTCTGATCGTGGCCGGCAAGGCAAAGACCGTTACGGCCAGTTTAGGCGCGCTGCGGAACGAGATTGCCAAGCGCGAAAAGTTGATTCCCGAGAAGGTATTTGCGCCGCTATGGGTCACCGAGTTTCCGATGTTTGAATACCATGAGGATGATGGTCGCTACTATTCGATGCACCATCCCTTCACGTCTCCCTTAGACGACGACCTGCCATTACTCCAACGTGCGGTGCAAAGCAACGAGACGGGACTCTTTGGGGACATCAGGGCCAAAGCTTATGACACGGTGATTAATGGAGTGGAAGTCGCCGGGGGTTCAATCCGAATACACCGGCGCGACATTCAGGACCTGGCGTTCAAAGCGCTGGGGATGACGCCCGAAGTTGCTCGCGCTCGTTTCGGATTTTTCCTTGACGCACTCGGCTATGGAACTCCTCCGCACGGGGGCATCGCATCGGGAATAGAACGACTGATGATGGTGTTGGTACCGACGGATAACATTCGCGACGTGATGGCGTTCCCCAAGACCGCCTCAGCGACTGATCTGATGATTGACGCACCCGGTGAAGTTGATCCAAAGCAATTGGAAGAGTTGCAACTTCGCGTTCTTGAGGATTAGACCAATCATATCCGCTCGGTCCGTTCGGAACCTCCCTGGCAGATCAGCTGCATAGCGGCGCACACGAGTGAATGATCACACTAACCCGCCCTCAGTTAGAAACAATCTTTGCACACGCTAAAGAAGCGGCGCCGTCTGAGTGCTGCGGATTAATTGGCGGCGGCGACGATAAATTGGCAATGACGATTTATCAGCTACATAACGTCGCGCCCAACGCGCTTGTCTCGTATGAGGCTGCCCCCGAAGATCTATTTGCCGCTCAGCGTCAAATGCGCGAGCGAGATGAGCATCTTCTCGGTATCTACCATTCACACCCACGATCCGCTGAGCCCTTCCCGTCGGAAACAGACGTGCGCCTGGCCTTCTATCCACAAGCGATCTACTTCATTGTTGGTTTGGCCGGATTGGAACCGGTGATGAGCGCCTTTCGTATTTCTGAACGCGACGAGCGCTGGGAACAGGTTGAGTATGGGATAGCGGGCGAGTAAGATTAAACTCGCCGTGATCATATGGAGCCGAAGAAAAGCAAATACGACACCAACCCGCTGGATCCAGACTTCGTGAAGAAGGCTGATGACAACTGGGGCGACGGCGATCCTGGGCCCGAGACTCGGGATGTAGGCGGCGCCACACGCGAAATCGGATCGTCCGCAAATGAAGGAGCAAGGCGCAACGCATATTCAGAGGCGCCTACTCGCCGTTACGATAACGTTCCTTTGGACTCGCCTTATCAATCGGTTTTTGTTCCCCCGACCTACTCCCAACCTGCACCTTATCAACCATCGCCTGCACCATACCGGCCGTTCACACAAAAGCCGGGCTCTCGAACAATTGCCGGCATTGGCTTGCCGGAGAAGTGGGCAGTCATGTTGCCTTATGCGCCGTTCTATATCGGCGTCGTGGTATCGCTGCTCGAGCTGTTTCTCGTTTCCAAAAGCGAGACCAAGGTCCGGTTTCATGCTTCGCAAGGCCTGGCGCTTCACGTTGCAATTCTTGTGGTCCAGACACTCTTTGGCGTGCTCGAAGCAATTACGGATTCAGGTATCGGCGGTAAACTATTTGGGTTGTTCGCCACCATTTTCCTGATCATATCGATGATTCGGGTTTGGAAAGGTGAACCGCATCACATCGCGCCGCTGGATGAGCCGGCAAACTGGTTTAACCAACACATCAAGCGGGGCAAGTCTTAACTGGAGGGCCGCCCCTACAATTTCCCCTCAACATTCCTCTCCACGTGGCACTCACCTTGCAGTACACAAGGGTCGGAGGGGTTGTTATAACTGCTTGAGAAATCTTCGAACTGAAATCGTGCTAACGGACTTAAACGATGTTGCGTTTTGGTTCAGCTTCACCTTTCGGTTTGCAACATTTCAGCAACAGAAATCGGGCAAACATACCCTTCCGGTGACTCATCAAACCGAGGCCCAGCCAAAGGCTCTCTTCCCGAAACGCCGTGAGTATGGTGAGAAAGACAATTCCCGGGGAGGATGAAACGAAGTTAAGGGCGGCATCCTTATCGGGTAGGCGCTCTTTGTTTTTGACGCTTCTGGGCTTTGATAACGTTTTTTGGACCAGCGTAATACGGAGGATAGTGATGATCAGAAAGAACTACAACACTAAGCAGCAACTGTTAGCCATGCTTGCAGCGGTGGCACTTTTGGCCGTCCCTGTTTCCGTTTTCGGGCAAACACGGATCAAGCTTCATAGCAATAAATACAAAGTCGCAGATGATGTAAAGCTGGGCCGTCAGGCCGCGGCTGAAGCTGAGCGGCAATTCCCTATCCTTAACGACTCGGAAGCTAATGGTTATATTTCGCGCGTGGGCCAGCGGCTAGTGAATAATATTCCATCTGAGTTTCAACATCCCGGGTTTAGTTACTATTTCAAAGTGGTAAACGCCCGCGACATAAACGCATTCGCATTGCCTGGTGGCCCAATGTACGTCAACCGCGGAATGATCGAAGCGGCCCGTAACGAAGGGGAGATGGCCGGTGTTATGGCCCACGAGTTGGCCCACGTGGCCTTACGTCATGGTACTGCGCAGGCTTCTAAAGCGCAGAAGTATGGTCTGCTGGCCGGGATTCTCGGTATTGGCGGTGCCATTCTTGGTGGTCCGGCTGGTGCTGCCGCTCAGATCGCCGGTCAGGGAGTTGGCGTCTACTTTCTGAAGTTCAGTCGTGAGTATGAAACCGAAGCCGACATTTTAGGCGCACAGATTATGGCTCGTTCGGGATACGACCCGATGGACCTGGCAAACATGTTCCGAACAATTGAGCAACAGGGAGGCGGCAGCAGTGGAGGGTTTTTGAGCAGTCACCCGAGTCCGGCTGACCGTTACTCGCGAATCCAACAGGAAGCGCGGCTCCTGCGCATCGAAAATCCGATACGTAACTCGCAGGACTTCTCGCGCGTCCAGGCGCGTCTGCGTAGTGGGGGCCGAGCGCCTTCAATGGAGGAAATCGCGCGAAGTGGCCAGCGTTATCCAACCGGTGAGAATACCGGAAACTATCCGAACAACTATCCCACCAACGCGCCGCGAGGCCGGGTTGAATATCCGTCGACACGACTTCAAACCGTCGACGCGTTTGGCGGAGGTTTGCGGGTCAGTGTGCCCAACAATTGGCGTGAGCTTGCCAGCGACGATTCTGTTTGGTTCTCTCCTGAAGGCGCTTATGGCCAGTATCAGGGCCAGGCGGTGTTTACCCATGGCGTCAACTTTGGGGTGGCCAATACGCAAAGTCGGAATCTGCAGCAGGGAACAAATGAGTTCCTGCAGGGCCTTGTTCATAGCAATAACATGAGGCAGCGCAGCGGGCTGCAACGAACTACTCTGGGAGGCCGCACTGCATTAACCTCATCGTTTAGCAACACGAACGAGGCAACCGGACAGACTGAAAATGTTACAGTGGTAACCACGCAACTCCGCGACGGACGACTGCTTTATATGATCGCCGTTGCACCTGACAATGAGGCCGGTGTATATCAAAACGCGTTTCGCAACGTGCTGCGATCGGTCCGAATCAACGGTTAACAGAGAATCAAATGTCTCGTCCGCAAAGGCCCGCTTCTCGAAGCGGGCCTTTTGCTGTGCCCA
>JBGTCM010000188.1:0-2781 GCA_041748795.1 Pyrinomonadaceae bacterium | reverse complement strand
ACACTGGAACAGCATCGCAGTCGCCGACAATAAGTTGGCACATTCCAGAGAACGTTCCCATCCCTCCTTCACCATCGGCGAGTCGCGAAAAAAGCCTGGCTCATCATTGGGGCCAAGCGGGCGCTTCATTCGACGATAGGTAGGACTATTCGCGGCGTGGGTCACCAGTTGCCAAACCTTCATTGTGTACTCGAGCGACGGCGTAACCGAGCGCCATTTCTTCATGACTTCGTCGCGCGGCGGCTCATAGAATGTGCTCTGTACCTCCACTACGGGAAAGTGACACGCGTAGTCTTTCATAGACATCGTGAACCCGCAGAGGCCGACGTGTACGATCATGAACAGGATTTTAGTACTGGTCGCGTTGCAGGCATGTGTCGGCCCTTATCTCTTAAGGTCCGAAGGCCGGAAGCTAATAGCCACGACCGTCAGGTCGTGGAGATTGCGGATAGAATCCTGAGGTCCGAAGGACCGGCACTCGGCCTACTGTCGGCCCTTTCGGGCCTCGCGATTAAACTGTGGCGTCCTTACCACGCGCTCACCTTCCGCTACGCTTTGGTGTGCCGCCTGAGATAGTCCTGCTCACGATCAAATCGCCGTAGCTCATGTCCGACACGCCTTTAGTGTGTCGGACATGAACCTTTCAATGTCTGCCTGACATCGTAGCGAGACAATCCTCTTCCCTTCAGGATTTGATTCAAACGTCTTTAGAATTTTCGGTCTCGTTCGACGCGGATAGTTCCACACCCAAAGGATGAATTCCAAGGGTCAACCTTTCACGGCAACCCTCTGTCATATCCGGCCTACTCTTATTTCGATACATCACTGCTCGCTTCAACACGCGCCAGACACAGAGTGTGCGAGGCATATCCAGGAAGATCACTGTGTCGCACTCTTTGAATCTTATCTCGAGACTGCCCGAGTAATTTCCATCCATGATCCATGCATCACGCCTGAGCAGTTCTTCGACTATTTTTAGCCACTCGGATTTTGAGGTCTCACTCCAGCCCGGCCGCCAGTAGAATTTATCCAGATGCAGGACCTCAATGTTGAGCAACTCGCCCAATTGATTGGCGAAGGTCGACTTGCCGGCGCCTCCTGGCCCAATTATCAAAACCTTTTTCGTAGGAGCGATGTTCGACACACTTCAGTTTGTCGAGGGTCTCGCGACCGCAACCAACAAACTACAAGGACTGAAACAATAAACTGCGTTACCCCCGAAGAGCCGAGTAGTGGAACGTGCGTAAATGGTGCACCGTGGTGTTCCAGAACCGCAACTGCATAACGTTCCGCGAAGGATTAATTCGCCTGGCACTCCCAAACTCCAATATCAAGACCGGATGGACACAGGAGATTTGGGGGGAATGGTAGTTGCTGACGTGTCTTGCGTTCTCAAATAAATTCTCTTCGACGGCGTGGCACCGTTAACCAATGCCACCTAACGCAAGCCAGCTACAAGGAAAGGGTTAAATATGAAAAAATTTCTACTTCTGGGTGCAGTTGCACTGCTTTTAGCGGGAACGACTGATACCTTCGCGCAAACTCGCAATCGCACCGGACGCAATAACAATGTTCAAGATCGTCAAAGGGTCCAACGGGCGATCCGTTCCGGCCAAATTACGCGTGACGAGGCCCGCGCGATACGAGAACGCGAGCGAGCCCTACGCGTGGAACGACGCGGTTATCGTGCGGACGGGACACTGACGCGCGAAGAGCGTCGCGAAATCCGACAGGACGAGCGTGGGCAGGATCGATACGTTCGTCGTCAAATCCGCGACAATGATCGCAGACCCAGCTACAAGAACGGTCGCAATGATCGAAGGCGCGGTGCCGGCTACTATCGAAGAGGAGCAGGATCGCGAACCCATCCCGTCTTCGGACGTCGCAACCGATAACAGATAACAAAATTTCTTCAGCGATTGATTTATTTAACGAAAGCCCGCATTGCCCATGGATGCGGGCTTTCGTCCTTTGGATTCCTACGTGGGCCCTTGACCTCAAAAAAAGTTATGTAAGTTTCCCTTAAGTCTATAAACTACCGGGCCGATGAACACCTGCCCCAAGTGCTCAGCTTCCCTCACGGAGGGTTCTCTGACCTGCCCTTCGTGCGGCGCACCTGGCACTCAAGCCACCATTCGACAACCTCCGCCGAAAGAAAAGAGTAAGACTCCGACTCGCGCCAGCTCCACCAGCTCCCGTGGCGAAGGTAATTTCTTAGCAGGAACAGTACTGAATGAACGCTACCGCATCACGGGCCTCCTGGGCCGAGGCGGAATGGGCGAAGTCTACAAAGCCGAAGACCTCAAACTCCGTCAGACGGTGGCGCTGAAGTTTCTACCTGTACCTGTCGCACAGGATGAGCTGTGGCTGGAAAGGTTCTTCGGCGAAGTGCGCACGGCGCGCGGGGTCTCGCACCCGAACGTCTGTCGCGTGTTCGACATCGGCGAGGTCGATGGCACGCACTTCCTTTCGATGGAGTTTATCGACGGTGACGATCTCAGCTCGCTGCTGCGTCGCATCGGCAGACTTCCGCCTGACAAAGCGCTCGAGATCGCCAGACAACTTTGCGCCGGACTCCACGCCGTTCACCAGGCGGGCGTTTTGCATCGCGACTTCAAACCGGCCAACGTGATGGTCGATGGGCGCGGCAAGGCACGAATTACGGATTTCGGCCTCGCGGGTTTGCAGAGCGAGTTGAAAGAAGGCGGCGTTGCCGGCACACCCGCCTACATGTCGCCGGAACAGATCACGGGCAAAGAGTTGACGGCGAAGAGCGACATT
>JBGTCM010000187.1:0-9878 GCA_041748795.1 Pyrinomonadaceae bacterium | reverse complement strand
GCGGCGAGCGCGATGCCGGCGAGCGAGAAGTAAGCGATGTGTTTGCTCTTGCGATACGGCAGCACAACTTCCATCACCAGAGCGATGCAGGCGCAGACCGTCAGAATCAACTCGGGAGCTATGAGTTGAAGATCCGCAATGCTGAATAGCCTGGTTGTGTTGGCTTGGAGTAGAAGCATCGATCAGTTTTTAGTTTTCAGTTTCCAGTGATTTGTATTTCGTCCAATTGTTTCGTTTAGATAGCGGACTTGTCCGTCAATATTCATTCGTTTAGGGTGCGGACTTGTCCGCTCGAACGCGGGCACAAGTGCCCGAACTAAACGGCCGTCTCTTAACGCCGGGTTCGCGCTGTCACCCATCACTTTGGATTCGCCGCCTGCTGCACCGTCGCGGGCGGCATTCCCGGGATCGGATAGTTAGGCCTAACCTGGCGCACGACTGCATTCACCGGTTTGGAAACATAATCAAGAAACGGTTTCGGGTAAACGCCAATCCAAACCGACAGGACCACGAGGGGAATCATGTAAGCCCATTCGCGGCCACTAAGATCTATTAGCTTTTCGTTTTTCGGGTTATCGATTGTCCCGAAAAACATTCTTTGGTACAGCCAAAGCATGTAGCCCGCATTCAGGATTATTCCCAGCGCGCCCCACGCGGCCCACATCGGATTAGCCTCGAAAGCGCCGCGCAAAGCCAGAAACTCCGAAATAAACACACACAGAAGCGGCAGGCCAATCGCCGTCATTACCATCGCCAGAAAGATTGCGGCGTATCCCGGCATCACATGGGATAGGCCGCCAAACTCGGCCACGTTCCGCGTATGTCGCCGCTCATAAATTATTCCCACCAAAAGGAAGAGCGCCGCGGAATAGATGCCGTGGTTGATCATGTGCAGGACCGCGCCGTTTAGTCCGTTCGGATTCAGCGAAAACAGACCGAGCATCACGATGCCCATCGAGGACACAGACGAATACGCGACCAGCTTCTTTACGTCGCCATCTTTCTTGACCACGAAATACATGGCCGCCAGCGCACCGTAGATAATTCCTACGATCGCCAACAAGATCATCACGCTCCGGACGCCAAATGATCCGAAATAGGATTCGTCAGCCGAAGCAGCGGGAAACATCGGTAAATTGAACCTGAAAAAGCCGTAGGTCCCCAGCTTGAGCAGGATACCGGCAAGAATTACTGAACCAGCCGTGGGCGCTTCGACGTGCGCGTCCGGCAGCCAGGTATGAAACGGAAACATCGGAACTTTGATCGCGAAGCCGAGCGCAAAGGTGAAGAACAATAGAACCTGCATGGCGCCCATCGGCATCACAGATCCCAGTGCCTGCATGTAAACGATATTGAACGTGCCCGTTCCGTTTTGCGCCGCTGCCTGAACAGAGCTCGATACCATTGACGCTGCTTCGGTATTGCCGGCCAGCAGACTGATGGTTGCCTGCGTGATTTGGCTGGTGAGCGCGGTGTCCTGCGTCAAGAAATACATCTTCAACACACCGAGCAACATTACGACCGACCCTACCAGGGTATAGAGGAAGAATTTGATCGCCGCGTACAAGCGGTTTTCACCTCCCCAGACACCAATCAGGAAATACATCGGCACCAGCGAGACTTCGAAGAAAAGGTAAAACAGAAAGAGATCCATCGAAGTGAACACACCGACTACTGCCGTCTGCAGCAGTAACAACAGCACGTAGTATTCTTTCTCGCGTTTCTGGATGTAGTTCCATGAAGACAGTGAAGCAATTACGCCCAGCAAAGTGGTCAACACAATCAACAATACCGCGACGCCGTCAACGCCCATTTGATAGCGTGCGCCAATCACAGGAATCCATTGGTGGTCCTCAAGAAACTGCATGCCGCTGATCGCCCTGTCATACTGCAACAGGGCCAGCGAGGCGATGAAGGCGAGTCCAAACCATACGGTGGCGAACTTCTTGATCGCGTTTGCCTGGTCCTTCTTGAAGAGCGCCAGAACGAGGATTGCTCCCACGGTCGGCAGCCAGGTGATGATTGAAAGAATGTGCAGGTTTTTCATAATAAGATTTTGGTCAGTTGTCAGTTGTTAGTGGTCAGTTGTCAGTTGTTGTGCCCGTTGTCGGATACCACCTTGCTGATGGGTTCGACGACCAACTAACAACTGACAACTAACAACTAACCTGACAACTAACAACTCACAACTATCAACTGACAACTATCTACTGACAACCGAAGCAAACATCGCTTTGACCGCGCTCAAAATATCGGCGCCGAAAAACAACGCGACCGCGGCAACCAGGCCTACGACCATTACCAGCGCATAGTTTTGCGTCAACCCTGTCTGTGCTGCTCGAAACAGCGGGGACATCAGGCGCACCACAAAGGCGGCAACGGCGTTGACGAGTCCATCAACAAAATACTGATCGGTGCCGCCGGTTATGCGGCTGGTAAGTCTTGTGACCCAGGCCGAACCATTTACAGCACCGTCCACCACTTTAGAATCGAAGGTAAACACAACTCGGGAAAGATCCATCACCCGGCGCGTGATTGCCCAACCGTAAATCTCATCGACCCAAAACTTGTTGTAGCTGGCCTCGTAAAGCGGTTTGAGTCGTCGCGCCCAGATGTCCGCCAACCTCGGATTTTTCACATAGAAGAGAACCCCGAGTCCGATGCCCAGTCCTGCCACCAGCAGCGAGATGATGATGAAGACCCACTCGGTCAGAGTGTGGTTGTGTATCACCGAATCGACGGCATGGGCGAGATTGAAACCTTCATGACCGTAAATTGGCGGTGGCGTTTCCGCGTGCGCTGGTTCTGTAGTTAGAACGGAGCTTTCAAGGTGGGTCTTGACGCCTTCCGCATGCTTGCCATAACTGTCTACAGCTTCATGCGTGCCAAACTGACGTGTTGTCGGATTCCAGATAATGGGATCGAGGAAG
Organism: Pyrinomonadaceae bacterium; assembly: GCA_041748795.1. Lineage (GTDB taxonomy): Bacteria > Acidobacteriota > Blastocatellia > Pyrinomonadales > Pyrinomonadaceae > PSRF01. Next base: position 6,948 of record JBGTCM010000187.1, on the reverse strand, counting down.
TTAACTATGTTTAGTTTGCCTCCTATGTGATGTCCGCCGGTGAACGCCGGACTGATCCCGACAAAGCCACCGATCGTTGCCAATACGGCAAGCACGGCCAGGGGAATCCACATCGACGGAGGCGACTCGTGGGGAATATGAGCATGATGTGTAGGCGCGTCATGTTCTTCGTTGTGCACTTCATGCTCTGGCGTGTGATCGTGCGGGTGGTCCAGGAACCGTTCCTTGCCCCAGAAAGTCATAGCGACCAGACGCGTCATATAAAACGCAGTACACGTGGCCGCAATCGTGCCGACTATCCAAATCAGCCAGCCTACTGGAATGTATCTCGTAGAGGCGGCGCTCCAGAGTATCTCGTCTTTAGACCAGAAACCGCTGAACGGAATGATGCCGCATATCGCAAGCCAACCAGCCAGGAACGTCATGTAGGTATAGGGCATGTATTTCTTGAGCCCACCCATACGCCGCATGTCCTGTTCGTGATGCATTCCGTGAATGACGCTGCCCGCTCCAAGGAACATCAGCGCCTTGAAGAAGGCGTGCGTCATCACGTGGAATATCCCAATTACAAATGCGCCGACACCGCAGGCCATAAACATGAAACCAAGCTGCGAAACAGTCGAATACGCCAGGACCTTCTTGATGTCGTTTTGAGTTATACCGATAATTGCCGCAAAAATTGCCGTGGCCGCGCCAACAACTGCAACCACAGTCATCATCGTTTGGGAATGCTGGAAGATAACGTTAGTGCGTGTGACCATGTAGAGGCCGGCAGTTACCATTGTTGCCGCGTGGATTAAAGCTGAAACCGGTGTTGGGCCAGCCATCGCATCCGGCAACCAAACGTGCAGCGGAAGCTGGGCTGACTTACCACACGCGCCGATGAACAATCCCAAAGCGATCCAGGACAAGAGACCCCACTGGCCCAGAGGTTCCAGAGGATAGCTCGCGGCCTGTCCAAATACGTCAACGTATTGGGTAGTGCCGAAGGTAGCGATGACGCCGAAGATTGCCAGGGCAAACCCGAAGTCGCCGATGCGATTGGTAATAAATGCCTTGCGTGAAGCATTGGCTGCCTCCTGCCGATCAAAGTAATAACCAATCAGCAGGTATGAACACAGACCTACGCCTTCCCAGCCCACAAACATCATCAGGAAGTTCGAGCCCATCACCAGCACGAGCATCGAAAACATGAAGAGGCCCATGTATGCGAAGAACCTGTAGAAACCTGGATCGCCATGCATGTAGCCGGTTGCAAAGACGAAGATGCATAGTCCGACGCCCGTCACGATCAACATGAAGATCGATGAAAGCGCGTCTAATTGATAGCTCCACTCCACATCGAGGACAGAACCGGCGTCCTTAACCACGCCGCCTACAAGCACCGATTGGCCTCTTAGTTCCGGCGGCAGCTCGGCTTGTTTTTTTAAGGCTTCTTCGTGAAGTTCTTTTGATAATCGCTGCTCGCCACCGTGCGTCAAACGCACGGGGCCTCCCGGAATCCAGGAGTATTTAAAAGCCCCGTCCTGGCTGGTGATGTAAACCTGTGGATAAAGTGCGTGAGAGCTGAAGCCGTAAGAGAAAACGGCGCCCACGGTAAGCAGGAAGGCTAACGCAATCGAGCCAACCGCAATTCCGCCTATCAGTTTTTCACTGAAGCGAAGCCTCCGCCCCAGCAGGCCGTTGATGGCCGCGCCGGCGAGAGGAAGAAGTGGGATTAGCCAGATGTACCTGTGCATTAGTCCAAAGTCCAAAGTCCAAAGTCCAAAGTCAGGCGCCTGTCAATCAGAAGTGCATTCACTCGCGACCGTGTAATAAGCTCAGTCGAGTGTGCGTCTCCTCCAGATTGACTTTGGACTTTGGACATTGGACTTTGGACTACCATTTAAGAATATCAATCTCATCTACCCAGATCGTTTCTTTGTTCCGGTAAAGAGCAATCACAATTCCCAGACCGATTGCTGCCTCGGCCGCGGCGACGACGATTACGAATACAGCAAAAACCTGTCCGGCTACGGCATTAACACTGCCGGTCTCCTCGAGGTAACGAGCGAAAGCGATGAAGTTCAGGTTCGCCGCATTAAGGATCAACTCAATGGACATGAAGATGACGATGATGTTGCGGCGCGTCAGCACGCCCGCAACACCGATGATAAAAAGCAGCGCACCGATCACAAGAAACTTTGACAGGTCGGGATTCTGAGCGCGCTGCCATGCCGTTGCCACACGTCCGCTGGCGGCCTCCTGAAATAGCAGAGCCAATGCGGGAGCGCAGACTTTGAACAAAAGTAGGGGCATTTATCCTTGAACTATTGGCTCGTCCTGAGGTTTTGCAAGCTCCGGACTGCTACCAGTTGCCCTGGGAACGTCGTCAACTGCCGCTTCCTGCTTGAGCGTTCGCGCCAACATCACCGAACCGATGATTGCCACCAGCAAAACCACGCTCGCGATTTCAAAGGGTAGCGAACCAAATCGATATAGACTTGCACCAACTCTCTCGGTCTGGGTGCTGATGCGCGATGAGCCGGTAGCGGAAGGGGCCAGGTTTTGCTCCTGATTCAAACGTTGCTCGGACCCGGCTTTTATCAACGCCGCGTCGCGTCTTTGCAGTCCCTCATATCCAACATTGATGGCGTAGAGGAGACCGGCTGCCAGCAATGCGCAAAAGATAATGCTGGTCGTAACCTGACGCGGCCGGTTGAAAATCTCTTCGCGTCCACGCTCTTCAGCGCCCACGTTAACCAGCATGATAACGAAAAGAAACAGCACCATTACGCCGCCGACGTAAACCAGGATCTGGACGCCGGCGATGAATTCCGCCTGGAGAAGAATGAAGAGTGCGGCGACGGAAACAAGAGAAGAAATCAGGAAGAGGGCGCTGTGAATGGTATTGCGGGCCATCACAGTCAACAGCCCTGCAAAGATGGCAGCGATAGAGAAAACCCAGAAGAAGACAGCTTCCCAACCAGTTAATATCATTGCCGATTGCCAATTGCCGATTGCCGATTTGAAATCATTTTCTCGTGCCGCCCGCCACTTTGGCCTGCTTGAGAGATTTGGAGGCCGAGATTCGCGAGCGTGCCATAATCCTCGTCAGTTCGTTTGCTTCAGCGAGTAGCGGTCCGACGGCGCGCTGGCTAAGCATTCCATCTTCTATGATCAACTCCATCCAAAAGGCGCTTTCATCTGCTTCCTCTTCGACGGTGCCAAGCTTTGCTATGAATTCAGCCTTGGAGCGTCCACGACAGGCAGCTCTGTAGTTAGCAGCCACTGCCGTGCCGGCTCGAACTAATTGACCTGCGACAGCTCGTCCCGCAGGAGTTTTTGGTAACGCAGCAACAAGCTTAAGAATGCGCAAGGCAAACTTCTTGGTGCGATTTTTTAGGTCTTCCGCTTTCATTGCTGTCGGTGGGAGCAACAACAACCTTGAAAGTCATTTCAATTGGCAATTGGCAATTGGAAATCGGCAATCACCGGGTGTACTTAACCGTTTCGCGGCCTTGCTCGAGCATCTCGCGGTTCCAGACAAAGCCTGCGCGCGAGTAAGTCGCTAACTCAAAGTCCTGGGTCAGTTCCAAACATGATGTCGGACACGCTTCCTGACAAAGCGCACAAAACATGCACCGTGAAGTGTCGAAGATGAATTCGTCGAGCACCTTCTTCTTGCGCGGCTTGCCCGCGACAATGATCTCGACATCCATCGGAATGACATCGATACAATCTTCCGGACAGGCGATGGCGCAGAGATTACAAGCAATGCACAGCGTGTCGTGCGTTTCGGGATCCATGTTCAAGCGCGGAGCGCCATGGAAACGCGGGGCTACGTCGGGACGAACTTTTGGATACTGCTCAGTATAGATTCCCTTCCCGCCCACTGAGTCCTTGTCAGTCAAAGCACCCACGTTGTACTTCAACGTGAGCTGCATGCCCTTCAATAGATCAACCATGAAGAAGCGCTTCAGCTTGTCGATAAACTTTGGTTTTGGAACTTTAACCAGGGGCATAACTAAACTCGCCGCCAAGGCGCAAAGAGCGCCAAGTCAATTTTAAAGAATTGCGGTCCTTCCCTTCTTAATGTTGCTTGCCTTGGCGACCTTGGCGTCTTGGCGGCTAACCTACTTCACTCGCCACCGGCGCTACCGCAGGTTTACCTTGCGGCACGTTCACGAGTCGAATGTCCCGCCGCTGGTTCTTCAAATTGAAGTCGCGCGAGCGCCAATTAATTCGCGCCAACATAAGTCCGGCGATGCCAAGTCCGATCAATCCCATCACAATCATCAGGATCTTACCGGTTGCCGTCAGGTTCAATCCGTTTGACAGCGACTCTATGGTGCGAATGCCGCGCCAGCCATTCAGAGCCTGCACTACAAAGATCGAGATTGCCGAAGTTGCGATGTTGATGAGCGCGGCCGGGATCAGCCACTTCCAACCGATGTCCATCAGTTGATCATAGCGAAAGCGCGGCAGGGTCCATCGCAGCCAGAAATACAAATAGAGAATAAGTGCCAGCTTTATGAGAAATATCAGAAGGCTGACTATAACATAGAGGTTGTGATAACCCTTTGCCTCGGTTAGCTGATAGACAAACGGAAAATACCAGCCACCGAGGTAGACCGTAACGGCTACCGCCGACACGATTACCATCGCGGCGTATTCAGCAAAAAAGAAGAGCGACCAGCGGAACCCCGAGTATTCGGTATGGAAGCCCGCCACCAATTCAGATTCAGCTTCAGGAAGATCAAAAGGCGCGCGATTGTTTTCCGCGATACCGCTGACCAGAAAGAGGATTAATCCAAGCGGTTGGTAGAAGAAGTACCAAACAGCATCGCTTGCTTGCGCATTTACAATCCCGGAGAGTGAAAGCGTCCGCGCAAACATTAAGGCCCCGATCAAAGTCAGCCCCATCGCCACTTCGTAGGAGATCATCTGTGCGCTCGACCGAAGGGCGCCTAACAGCGAATACTTCGAATTAGAAGACCACCCGGCGAGAATCAAAGCCAACACGCCGACGCTAGACACCGCCAGCACAAACAACAATCCGATGTTGACGTCTGTGATTACCGCCCAGTCGGGCCCAAACGGAATTACGGAAAAGACGATGAAGGCGGCCGCAACTGCGATGTAAGGAGCAAAGAAAAAGATCCACCGATCGGCCTTCTCGGGAATGAAATCTTCCTTCGTCAGCAGCTTGATACCGTCGGCGATTGGCTGAAGCAATCCCCACGGGCCAACTCGCATAGGCCCCAGGCGGGCCTGCATGAAGGCGGAAATCTTTCGTTCGAGGTAACTGGCATACGCGACCCAGCCTGAAATAACCGTCACCACGAGGCCAATCTGCAGAAAAGGCCAGATCACGTGCTTCAGCGTGTTCGCGCTGAAGTAAGCGTTAAGAAAATCGCTTACGAAATTAATTGGAGCGAAGAGAAACATAAGAATTCGGATGAATTTCCTGGCTCTGTAAGAGCCAAACGTTTATAGCCCGCTACAACTCCATGAATAATCTCGCTCCGGTAGGAGCGACATGTGCAATCGATCTACATTGCGCTCCTACGGAGCGGAATATTGTTAGCTGGGTCTTCTATAAACATTCGGCTCCTACGGAGCTAATCTAACGCTTGCGTGTCGCAAGCCCTTCATCAACTTTTCGGCTTCGGTGTCGGAATTGCCAGCGGTGTCGGAATTGCCAGCGGTGTCGGAATCGCCTTCGGCGTCGCGATCGCCTTCGGTGTCGGAATCGCCAGCGGGTGACTGGCAGGCATTGCTTCTTTCCCAAACGTCACGTGACATTTCGTGCAGACAAACTTCGGATCTTTTAGCTTACTGCCGATTTCGTAATTCAACGCGCCGCCGTCATCAACCGTCTGGGTGATGTGACATCCGTCAGCGCCGCCGCACGACTTCACCGGCACCTTCATCGTTTTCGGATCGACGGTGCTGAACGTTGAACTCTCGACGTTATGACAGTTCAGACAACTCACGTCGGGGTGCTCGCCGCCTTCATGCCGAAAGGCGCCGGACGAAATTCTTCGGCGCCATCTTTCGATCATGAACTTGTCAGCGCCCATCGTGGCGGCCAGCTTCGGATCGAAATCAGTCTTCAACTGCGCCGGCGCGAGCAGCTTGTGACACGTCTCGCAGTTTTTTGGTTCAGGCGGAATTCCTGAATCAGCGTTATGGCACGTGAAGCAGGTCGTGTGGCTGTTGGGAATTGTCTTAAACGTGCCCTTCTTCAGCCAAAACGCGTCGCCGATCCCTTTCGGCGGCTTCGTCACGTACTCTTCGCTCGAGTTCCCCTGCGGCTGATACGTCTCGTGGCAGACGGGACAACTCTTTGGCGGCGCAGGTTTCTTTGCCTGGAACGTCGCATTGATGAACCGCGCGCGTTCGCGCTCTGGCGGCAGGTTCAAACCGATCGCATCGATGTGCTTGTCATGCGGAAAGCCGACGCCAAACTCTGACGGAGCATCGCGCCTTTTAATTTTCGGATCACTGATATCGCCCAAACTTGGGAACACCCAGCGCGCGGTGTCCCTGGGGGTCACGGCGATGTGACAGTTCGAGCAGATGGCCGGCGCGGGCCGCTCGCGGGCAAAGAATTGTGTGCGATGGCACTCCAAACATGTTGAATGCTCTGGAAAATCCGTCACGTCCGCAAAGGCCGCGTCCCCGGTACGCACGACGTTCCAATTCTTTGAAGGAACTTTGTGGCAGGAATTGCAGGCCAGCTTTTGCGTCACCACATGCGTGGTGTGCGAGAAATTCTTGTAATCGATTTTCGGCTTAGGGGGAGTTTTTGGTTTTTGCGAACGAGATCTCTGCGGCCGTCTTTGAGGTTCAGCGGCCGTCGCGTTCGTGAAGTGAAGCCCAACAACGTACGCGCATCCCATTAAGACGCTAAAGACCAGGGACCTGATCCTTTTGTAGATGTGAGACCGCGCGCCTGCCATG
>JBGTCM010000186.1:0-2349 GCA_041748795.1 Pyrinomonadaceae bacterium | reverse complement strand
GGAAATTACGGTCCGCGGGAGTATTGTGGATGCGACGCTTCGATACAGTAAAAGGAAAAGAGGAACTGATTCGTTCCGATGCTACCGAGAAGATCGAGCGTCTGCAGCAGGCCATTGAGACGGTAATCAAGGGCAAGCCGGAGGCCGTTAGACTGGGAATCGTCACGTTAATTGCCGGCGGACACCTGCTGGTTGAAGACGTCCCCGGAGTCGGTAAGACCACCCTGGCCCACGCGATGGCCCGCGCCCTCCGTTGCAGTTTTCAGCGAATACAATTCACGTCTGACCTTCTGCCGTCGGATGTGATTGGCCTGTCTATCTACAACCAGCACACAGGCGTTTTTGAGTGGAAGCCCGGACCTGTATTCGCCAACGTGGTACTGGCCGACGAGATTAACCGCACAACACCGAAAACACAGTCTGCGCTGCTTGAAGCAATGGCCGAGCGACACGTGACCGCCGAGGGCGTGACCCATCCATTGCCCGCTCCCTTCATCGTTTTAGCAACCCAGAATCCGATTGAACATCACGGCACGTATCCGCTGCCTGAGTCGCAGTTGGATCGATTCATGTTGCGGCTGCGGATAGGTTACCCGGGTTTGGAAGATGAACGACAGATTCTTCGTGACCGCGAACTGAGCGATCCACTTGATGACTTGCGGCCGGTAATGTCTGCTGGTGAAATATTAGAGCTGCAGCGCAGCGTGGCAGACGTTTCAGTAGACGACGCGTTGGTCGACTACCTGATGCGCATAGTTGCCGCTACTCGAAATTCTGAAATGCTGGATCTGGGCGTTAGCCCTCGTGGCACGCTCTCGCTCTTCCGGGCCGCGCAGGCGATGGCGTTAACAGAGGAGCGTTCGTATTGCATTCCCGATGACATTAAACGCCTGGTCGTCCCCGTCTTCGCCCACCGAATTCTGGTCAGCACACGTTTCTCGTCTTCAATGCGTCGAAGTGAAGAAGCCGAGGCGGTCTTAAAAGAAATACTGAAGACCGTAAGCGTGCCGCTTTAAGAGGGATGAGGGCGGAGGGATGAGGGATGAAGGCGGGCCGGGGTCCTCGCACGATCAGGTTTAATGCGTGATTCGTTATCATGAATGACAGTTTTGACGAGCCCCGTAAGGAAAAGCCTTCATCCCTCAGCCCTCCTCCCTCATCCCTTACCAAATGGCGCAACGTTATCCTCGGCACTCTCCTTGTCCTTGTCGGTCTTTCCGCCGCGTTAGTTACCGTCCTCGCACGTCAAACAGATAACTATATCGTTGCGGCAGTCGCTGCAACCCTGTCCCTGATCAGCGCGGCGCTCATGCTGATCTTCATCGTTCCGCCCCTGGCGCGTTCCGCCCGGCTTGAAGTACTTCGTCTTGATTTGCCCATCGAAGTTACCAGCGGCGGCTTGATCTTCTTACTCATCCTGATGGTGGTTGGTTTCGCCGCCTGGAACACCGGGAACAATCTTCTGTTTCTGGTTTTTTCCTTACTCTGCTCCACACTTTTTGTAGGAGGCGTCGCCGCTAGAGCCTCGCTGCGCGATTTGATTGTGTCGGCACGCTTTCCGGACCACATTTTCGCCGGAGAAGCTGCGCCGGTAATCGTTACGCTTCGAAATGCCAAACGTGTGCTGCCGTCGTTTTCGATTGTGGTTGAGGCGCGCGGGCCCCTGACGCCATCAACCGAGGATAATAAGAAGCAGCGTCGCCGCCGTTTTGAAAAACGGCCTCTGGCTTACTTCACATACGTTCCCCACCACGCGGCCGCCGAACAGCGCGTGGAGCAGTTGTTTACCACTCGAGGACATGTGCTGATTACCGGGTTTCAACTTTCAACGGGTTTTCCGTTTGGTTTCTTTCGCTTCCGCCGGCGGTTGCGGGCTAGAGACGTTGACATCGTTGTTTATCCTAAGCCTGAGCCTGTTAGTGATGAGCTGCACCTGCTTCCGGCATATGCCGGACACATCCCCTCTTTGCGTCGAGGGATTGGCCAGGATCTGTTTTCCCTGCGCGAGTATCAGCCGCAGGATGACCTGCGACATATCGATTGGAAAGCGACGGCCCGATCAAGAAATCTAATGGTGCGCGAATTCACCGCCGAAGATGAGCGGCGAATCACCATTGTGCTGGACACACGCGAGTTGAGTGATTCCGCTAACAACTTTCCCAGAAGATTTGAGGCCGGGGTGGTCCAGACGGCATCGCTCTTAAAACACTTCATCGATGAGCGAGCGGAAGTGCGTTTGATACTTCATGACGAGCTGGGACCTTATGGCAGTGGGCTGGTCCATCTCTATGATTGCCTGCGCAGACTTGCGCTCGTAAGGCCACATAAGGGTGGTGAGATTCGAATCTC
>JBGTCM010000185.1:0-2666 GCA_041748795.1 Pyrinomonadaceae bacterium | reverse complement strand
TGCAAGCGCGATTCCGATCATTTATGCGTTGCCAGCTCGTTTCATCAAAACGAAAGTGCGTTATTTGACGTTGCAATACAGCGATACTGATACGAATGTGTCAGGTATTACGAGTTTCAGACTGGCCAACAAGGATCTGGTCGATTCGGTCGTTTACGCGCTGGCGAATAAGGCGGGATTAACGCCGCGCGGCGGGATTTATGTCAGGAAGGCTGACAGCGCTGGGGCAAAGAAAATGACGCCATAAGGTGACTGAGTAGTTTGAACGTGCGATGGAGGCGGGCCTTGAAAGAGGCGCGCCTCTTTTCGTAAGTAACGGTATTAGGGTATGAAGTCAGTACCACCTCGCGGAAGCGGGTTCAAGGAGTGACTTTACACATTCCCCTCTTCCCAACCTCTAACTATGTAAAGTCACTCCTTGAGCTCAGTACCGCGAGCTGGGCACTGACCTCTTTAACGCGGCGCGACAAGCGGCCAATACGCCGATCACCGTTAAGGATTAGTTCACACGCCTTGAACGCATACTCCTCGAAGCATTCGAGCCTCGCAGCAAGGACCACCCAGCAATTCTTTCCCGAGCGCCACACCTGCCGCCGCGACAAGTCGGGAAATTCCTTCATCAAGCTGTCAATGTGCTCTGAAGTGGTAAACAGCCACATGCCGTTTGTGCCCGGCCGCTTCACGTTGTTTCGAAGTGACAGCAGAAGCTTCTCGTCCAGGTAAACGTATGTGAAGCCAAATGCATTCTTGATGATCGGACGTAATGAAGCCAGTTCTTCAATAACAAACTCAAAGGGAACCGTCCGCTTTTTTGATTGAGGTTCTTTCATAAAGGTCTAGCCTCGTTGAAAGACGAAAAGGTCTACAGGTTCATAAACCGCCGCATGTTGAGGCTTTTGTTCGATCCAGCGTTGGAGCTCTTCGCACCCATCCTGAAACTCCTTATCACTAATCGCAATTAAAGCAGATAATCCGCGCCAGCTGATTTTCTCAAGATACTCCTCATACGACGCTGCAAAGAGCTGATTAATGGTCTGATGTAAAATCAGAACAAAATGTTTACGCGTCACAGCCTCAGTAATATCCCGCGCAAAAGGTGTGCGAGCGTCCTCAATTTTCCTCGCCTCAGGAAAAAACCGGAGCCAATGCAGCTCAGGGTTATGCTCACGAGTGCCGTTACGGATGGCGAGATAACCCCTGGGTGTCAGGACCCGATTGATATCATCAAGCGCTCGTTCGGGATTCGGCAGGTGATGAAACACCTGTGACATGAAAACGAGATCCACCGAATGGTCTTCAAGCGGGATGTTTCCGGCATCGCCCCGTTTCCATTGAACATTTTCGCCGCCGCCGGTTGACGCAATATCCAGCATCGCTGACGACGGTTCGACCCCTACGGCCGAACAACCAAATGTCTCGGCCAGCGCGCTTGTGAATCTGCCTGTACCGCAACCGAGGTCCAAAACTCTTTTGATTGCTCCATCCGGAATGGCCGAGCGCACTGCCTCCAGCCAAAGAGACTTCGTTTCCGACGGCAGACTACGCGCCGAATTATAACGTTGCGCTGCGGCCGTTTCGGTATACGCGTTTCTCATTGGTTCCATGAATTGTGCCTGCGGCGCGACACGGTAACGCAAACTGTTAGTTTGCGGACGTTGCGTCACACTTACCGGGATGCGAGGTGCCTGTTGGGCACGGTCCGCAAACCAGCAGTTTGCGTTAACTTCAACAGGATCGGTCAAGTCAGACGTTTCTTACTTTTTAGTTCGCTTGCGTTTCGCATGCTGGTCTTTGCCCTCCGAATCTGGGGAAATAACATACTCACCAGTTGCGGGCGGTACGGCCTGGTTGGCCACGGCCGAAGTTTGTAACGCCAGCTTTGGAGGTGCGATCAGCTTCCAGGCTTCTTTGATATGCATCGAGAGTTCTTCATCCGACACTCGATCCAGCTCAATCCCAATCCAGCCACGCACGCCCACATACGGAGGTTTGTAAAACTTTTCCGGCGAAGCCTTGATCAGTGCGGCCTGGATTCCGATCGCCGCCGGGACTGTAACAGCGATGTGCCCGTCGTTGTGATGATTGTTTGAAAACATCGCATAGACTTTTTTGCGCACGAACCAGGTGGGCTCGCCGTGTGAAATCTTCTCCGTCGTCTCGGGGAGCGTGTTACAAAATCGACGCACGCGTTGGATCTGGTTGTCGCCGTTAGGCTTTTGTTTTGACATCGAATTTGGGCTTGCGATCAGTTGTTTGACTGTCGATCTTTTTTCCAGCTTGCCGAACGGGTTCAATACTTGCCGGCAATCTTTCTGACCGTAGTTACGTTACGAAAGGTCATCGGTTGGCCAAGTTTCTTTTCGAACAGTTGACCGGCATACTCCGACTCGCCGGCCTTTGTGCGCCTAAGCCAATAAAGTTCGCGTCCTTGAAAGTGAAAATCATTCACGTGATTGGACAGTGAAATTAGTTTAGCTTTCGCCTGCCTGTCAGGTTCTGCCTTAAGGAAACCAACATACAGGACGTTCCCTTCGGCCGTCAGTTCGGTTTCCGGGAATGGTTTGTATTTAGCGACCTCCGCGACCTCCTCGATTGTCCGCACAAAGGTCTCCACTTCGTAACCAAGCGTTTCTTTCAGATGCTTCGAGATCTTTCGTTCCAGGATG
>JBGTCM010000184.1:0-4990 GCA_041748795.1 Pyrinomonadaceae bacterium | reverse complement strand
GAAATCGCGCCGACAACAGCATGCCCGCCGCCGCCATAGCGCTCGCAGATCTTAGCGATGTTGTGAGTACGGGGACGTGGCGCCCAGGGATTTGAACCCACCGAGATCTTCGTGCGTTGTGTGCCCCGCGTGAGCGCGACTGAGTAAGCGGCTTCGGAAAACAGATAGTAAGGAATGAACTTGTTGAAGCCCTCGTAGCCTTCGTCAACTAAATCGAAGGAGACGACGCCGTTCTCGAAAACAGCTTTACGTTTGATCGTATCCAGCGTTTCCAGGTGCTGTTTGAGAATCGGTTCGAATCTCTTACGTACTTCCTCGCTGGTAGCCACTTCCTCTAGCGACTTCACTGTCAACTCTCGAATCACCTGCTCGACAAAAGTGTCATCCGGATCCGCTTCGATAACTTGCATCAGTTGTAAGGCAGGTTCTTTTAACTCGACGCATTGCGCCGGCGACTCGTAAAGCGCGCCGTCAATGATGTGTGCCCAGTGGACCAGCGACTTGATCGGCTCGTCGTTGAAACCAAACTTATCCCGTGCGACATCGGCAATAAACTCAGTGCACGACTTGCGGTTGGCATCAAGAAATTTCTTTCCGGAGTTGTCCCGGAGGAAGTGCTCTTTGTCTTCGGGAGTCAGGAACGCCGACTCGTGATGATCAAACCACCATGTCAGTTTTTCGGACGCGGCATACTTGAAGTCCACGATGGCGTTCTCGTCGCCGTCAAGCAACGCTTGTTCGAAAAGATTGCCCGGCCGATGGAGTAGCCCTGCATAGCTCACTTCCGCTTCGGGATGTATTCGTTCTTTGTAAAAACGAGTGAAGGTGGCGGCTGATGCTACGCCGTCGAAACAGTGACCGTGGTAAAGCAAACGAAGTTTCATAGAGGTTTGGAGCGCGAGCTGAGATGTACCACCTGCGTTAGCGGGTGGATCCGAGTTTACTTCTTGAGCCATCGCCTGACCCACTCGCTTACGCAGGTGGTACTGACAGGGACAAAAGAGTCGGCAATCTTAGCAACGAACCCGCAAAAGCGAAAACACGGTGTTGACCTAAGTCGTAGGGGTGCCACTCCGTGGGCACCCCTCTTCACGAATCCGCGCAGTAACGAGAACATCGAGCATTCGCAACAATGGGGTGGCCACGGAGTGCCACCCCTACGATTTAGGCCGTCGCAACGATGTGGCCCAGGGCCGCCGCCCAGGAATTAAAATGCGATTGGGAATTGCTAATCTGAGATCAACGTGAGGCGGTTTTGCGGAAGACGAGAAAGTAGTCCATGTTGTCGGGCTTAACGAAATCGTGCTCGGCGACGAGGTTAAAGCCTGCTCGCGAAGCCTCCTTAACTACAGCGTCACGATCCAGACCGTGATCGTCGCCCTCGCCGTTTTTATCAATGATCCCCAGCAGACCATCACGGCGCAACGCTTTGTGCATAGCGCGCAGCATCGTCAGCGGCTTCGAAAACTCGTGGTAAGTCTTCAACAGCAGGATGGAGTCAACGCTTGCTGCCGGCAGCAAAGGGTCGTCTTCCTTGCCGAGAATCGTGCGGATGTTGGCGATGCTCTCTTTTTCAGCGCGAGACTTGATATGGTTTACGTATTCTTCATTTATTTCCACAGCATAAACGATGCCCTGTGGTCCGACACGGCGCGCGGCCCTGACGGTAAACCAACCGCTGCCGGCGCCAATGTCGGCAACAGCAGAGCCGTCGCGCATGGCGAGAATGTCCATTACGCGATCGATCTGGAGCTTCTCAGCGCGCTTTGAATCTTCGAAAATCGACAGGCTTCCGGTGTAGGGATTGCTGGTGGGACGATCGATTTGGTCGTCTGGTGATGGGCTGGGTGTTGCAGCTGGAGCGGTTGCCTGGCTTTGCTGACGCTGTTGCGGCGCAGTCGCCTGACTCCCGATCAAGAGGAGTGAAGCAGCCCAGACTACTATGCGCAACAGGAACGAACTTGAAAGATAAAGCATTGGAGCTCATGCGCCGAAGTTTCGAGTTGTCGGAGACACTTTTAGTTTGTCGAAAGTCTGAAAATTCGCAGCCCACGACAAACTAAAGGAAGCTCTGATTAAGTTGATCCTCAGTTCGATTTGCCTTAGCCCGCGGAGCGCGGCGACGGCGTAAAGCCTGGGGTGTAGCGAGGCTTTGCAAGCGGAACCCCAGGTACGCTCGTTATGAAATTCCAGCGCGCGAAGCGCCCGATAGCGCAAACGATGGAAGCGCTGATGATGAATCGGCTGTCGGCCGCTTCGCGGGCTGCAAACCTGGTATTCCAAGGATCCTGGGGTTCCGCTCGCAAACCTCGCTCCACCCCAGGCTTTACGCCGTCGCCGCGCTCCGCGGCTAAGGCAAATCGAATATTAAAAACTGTATCAGACCTTCTTTGTAGTTTGTTGGTTGCGGTGCCAAACAGCGACAAACTAAAAGTGTGTCGGACAAGATTCAACTCTGAACTTCAACTTTGATAGCCACGCTAATTCTTACATGGCTCGATGACGGAAGCAGTGGTGGCCTTCAAGCGCTCAGCAATAAACTTATCAACGTCCTCTTCGATCAACTCGCCGTTCACCACCCAGGCCTTTTCGGTTAAAACGTCTCCGGTCTTCGCCAGCGTCGCCGGTTCAAGGAAAACATTCCAGGGCGAGCCCCACCTTCGCGTGTCTCCGGTTAACTGCCGGTAACCGTAGTGCGGTGTCTTATCGCGCTCCTCGCGTGTTTCGGATTCGCTAACGACTGGATAAGGTGCGCCTGTTGGACCAAAGTAATTGCGGACGTCGTCGCGCGAGGCATACTCACTCACGCCAATGACTTCAAAGCCCTGATCTTTGTACTTCTCATAAAGTCTCGCAGCCACGGGTGCTTCGTTTTTCCAGTTGCCACACCACGGCGCGAAGTAGACCACCATGACAAGCTTTTTCCCCTGAACCAGTGTTCTTAAATCGACCGGCTTATCGTCCTTGAGGCTCTTGTAAGTCCAATTCTTATAGTTGACCGTTTTCTCAACCAGTGGAGAGTATTCGTGACCGCCCTGTGCGCGTCCCACCGGAGCGAGGGCAATCATGAACAAAACCATAAGGGCGAATTTCAACATGACGTTACCTCCATAAAACCAACAACGTTCATTTGCGCGCCGTGGCGGCCGCTTCTATGAGCAGCGGTTTAACTGCGGCTTCGAATGTAGCCTGCGTTCTTTCTCCGATGAATGTCTCTCGAATACGTCCCTCTCGATCGATGATGTAAGTTGTCGGCAAAGACGCTGCCGGCAACGAGGAACCCACCTCTTTTCCGCCGAGCACGACCAGGTAATCCTGTTTAAGATCTTTCTGGAAGTCCTGAATCAATTCGGCGGTGTCGTCATACGAAACTCCGACCACCGTAAGGCCCTCGCTTCCGAGCGTTTTTTCCATGGCGCTGAGTACAGGAATTTCAGATCGGCAAGGCATGCACCAGGTCGCCCAGAAGTTGAGCACAACCACGCGGCCGCGAAGATCGGAAAGCTTCAAGTTGCCGCCGTCGAGTTTGGCGAACTGCACGTCCGGCGCGGGTTTGGCGTTGGCACTTGAAGTTGGCGGTTTGTTACCCGCTGCTTTGTCTACCGGTGTTAGTTTCGACTCGAGGTTGGGAAGGACACTGGCAAGCCAGGAACTGGAAAGGAGGGTCACTCGGTTCGTCATGACCAGCAAGCCGATGGCAATCAGAATTACGCCTGAGACAACTTCTACTTTATGTAGATGCCTGCGAAAGTTTCTGTAGAAGCTAAGGAACTTATTGATACCGATTCCGGTAAATAGAAAGGGCACCGCCAGACCAGCCGAGTAGAAGCTCGAGAGTATCAACCCACTGCGCCACCCACCGGATGTTGCTGCCAATCCAATGATTCCGCCCAGAATGGGACCGATACACGGCGTCCAACCGGCGGCGAAAGCAATACCCAGAGTTAGTGAGCCCAACATTCCCCGCGGTTTAGTATCAGAAAAAGAACGCGTGTCACGATAAAGCGCGGGGATCTTTAGCAACCCAATCAACTGTAAACCAAAAGCTATGATTATCAACCCGCCGATGATTCGTACCCATGGATTGCTGAGAACGGCAGAGCCCACCAGACCGGCGGTGGTACCGAGGCTAACAAAGATAACGGAGAGTCCGGCATTGAACGCGAGCGAGTTGAAAATGACCGCCCTGCGACTATTTACTCCCTCCTTCAGACCGTCGACGCTGACCCCTGAAATCAAAGAGATGTAACCAGGGACCAGGGGCAGCACGCACGGCGAAAGAAACGAGAGGATACCCGCGAGAAATGAAATACCGATTGTTAAGAAGGTAACGTTTTCCATTAATACTTATCTAAAACTTCAGTCTTGATTGTTCTTTAAGCCGGCAGAATTATGTGTCGCCGCCGTTGGACTGGCGGGTGATTCCTCAAACAGTTCCCGAATTCTTTTGTCCAGGGCGGCAAGTTCCTGCTCATTAACTCCGGTTGAGATATAGCGGACCTTTCCCTCACGGTCGATCAAAAAGGACATAGGGATAGAAAACACACCGTAGTTCATGTCGTTGATCCCCGTATCGGCCACCGCAAAGCCGTATGGTAAACGATTCGTTTTCTTGAAAGTGCGCAGGTATGCGAGCTCTTCAGCGGGCGTGACCTTGCGTCCCTCGACGTGACCAAAATAGTTAGTGACGCCGAGTATGATGAGACCCTTATCTTTATAAGCTTCGTGCCAGCGCTGTAGTCTTGGAAAGGTATACCGGCACGGACCGCACCAGTGGGCCCAGAAATCCAGCAGCACCACCTGTCCACGCAGAGCCGACAACTTCACCGGAGTTTGATCGATCCACTGGCTCGCGACGATGTCGGGCAGATCCGTTGCCGTCGCCGGGACGTTATCAAAAGCGCTGCGAGGATCGAACGTGCGATCCATGCCCGTCAGTCGGATGTTCGCATAACGCAAAAGATTCCCTGACGGTATTGACACTGCCAAC
>JBGTCM010000183.1:0-2773 GCA_041748795.1 Pyrinomonadaceae bacterium | reverse complement strand
GCCGCACGTACGTATTGTTCAGAACCGATCAATGCCTGTCCGAACAGCGTGACTGCTTCCGCGTCGGTCCTTACCTTGATTAGCCCTTCGCCTGCTCGAACGGCGCTTAGATAATCAGCGGACGATTTAGCCGCATCGTCGCTTAAAGCCGCTCGCCTGAGATACACGGAGGTAAGCAGCGTCCAGGCGGCGCCGAAGCGAGGGTCGATTACCGTCGCGCGATTGAGCGCAGAGATCGCGCTATCGAAATCGTTTTTTCCGACGGCGATTTGGCCCAGGTAAAAAAGCGATAATGAATCTTTAGGATTGGCCTTTACGACCGCAGTCAAGGTTTTTTCGGCATCGAGTGGTTTGCCCGTCTTGTATTCGGCCAGACCGCGATAATAGAGCATCGACGGATCCGGTTGTGCGCCGGGCCGCGTGGTCGCCTTCACCAACAAAGGCAAGGCCCGCTCATACTTTTCGGAAAGCACCAGCGCCTGGGCGAGGGCATCGGCGGTGTTCACGTCTTCTCGCTTGGAAACTTCCTGAAGGTTCAAGGCCTTTTCAAGATCTTCAATCGCCAGGTTGTACTGCTTCAGGTTTAACTCGGCAAAACCGGCAATCTTCCAGGCTTCTGCGTCATTGGGAAACTGGGCCGCAACGGCCTTAGCCTCCTTCGCTGCCTCGGCGTATTTTTTCTCTTGCAGCAGCTTATAGGCGTTAGTGGTGTCGCCTGGGGCGGTCGTGTTTACGACTGGCTTCACTGGCTGAACGTCAATCAAAGGTCGATTGGAATTGTTGCGAGCAGTCGGATTAGGCGTCGGTTCCGGGCGCAGGAGTGGCTCCTCGGCGGGGGTTGGCGGCGGTGTTTGCCTGACGCGGCGCGGTCGGCTTGATTGAGCTTCAGCGACACTAATCAGACTGAAAACAAGAGCAGCGATAAGAATAAATACTCTTAAGCTTTGACTAATCATTCGTAGACTTCCCCTGGGGAGAGGGTTTTTATTTAGAGTTAAGCAATAAAGGTACAGCAAAAGGCATGTTTTCGGATGCCGCAGACCGGGAATTAGTTTGCCCGTCGTCAATGTAGCCTAACTTAGCGCCTGACGGCCAGACAAAGACAAAACAGGGGCGCGGCCCTCGCCGTGCCCCTGTTTTAAGTGGGACAGACATTCCTGTCTGTCTATTCTGAAACGCCGGACCTTAACCGGCTTAAAGGAACCCCTAAAAATTCAGCTTCACGCCAAATTGAAACTGTCTTGGGTCGTAAGAAGCCGTCGGCCGGCTGTAATAACGACCGTTCTCGGCGCGCTGTCCGAATTCATTAACCGCGGTAAAGAACGGCGCCGCCGCAGCTTCATTGAAACTGTGAAAGAGATTGAAGCCCTCGGCAATCAAGTCGAGGCGCGTCGTCTCACCAAAACGGATTGAACGCATCAAACGCATATCCAGCGACATGTAGCTATGAGTTATGCCCATGTTGCGACCCAGCGAACCGTTGCTGTTCGCCGGCGGAATCACGAGTACGCCGTCAGCCCTCACACTTGGACGTTCATTCGAACCCTGCAGATCGAAGTTTTGATCCACAGCAGACAGAATGTTGAAGGGGCGGCCCGACGCCATCTCGAAAATTGGAGCGACGGTGAAGTCGGCCATGAAGCGGCGAAGCCCGCTGTCAGAGGAGCGCCAGGAAACTGGAGAGGTCACCAGACCGCTGAAAACAAACCGGTGCCGCTGATCAAAAAGCGAGTCGGCGCGGTCAAGTCTCAAGTTTCGACTGTCGAGCGGTTTAAGCAACGTCTGCAAGTCGGATGAATCGTCAATCGAATGCGACCATGTGTAAGAACCGAGAAACTGGAAGTTACGCGAATAGCGTTTCTTCAGATCCACATTCAATCCGTGGTAAACGGAGTTACCGATGGACGACTGAGCATTTACGTCGCCGAAAGGCGAGATCACATTGGTCGGCGTCGCCAGAGAGCCGGCCAGTTGCGCATCAAATAAAGCCTTCGGTACCCCAAGAGATTGAGTCAGGAAGTAGTTCGGTCCGCTGGGCCGGAAAAAGTTGACTGCTGCGGGAGACACCACGCGACCTCTCGGTCCCTGGGCCACCAAACCGGGAATGACCAGTACGAAGGTTTCGCCGGTGATGGGATTAGCAAAAGTAGAACCAGGTGCGCCCGTTGTGGGAATTCCAGTGGCGCCGGCCAAAACAGCCTCACCAAAACTCGTAGGCGCGCGATTGGCGTATCGCCGGAAATTGGCAACGAACAAATCCTGCCTGATGACATTCACGTCAATCGGCAACGGTAGATGATGTGCGCCGACGAACAAGTAGCTCGCTGACAACGACATGTCCTTCGTAATCTGTCGCTCGATCGTTAAGTTACCCTGGTTGGCGTAGGCGTATTCAAAGTCCTTGCTTACAGGAAGAGTAAACGGAAGCAAGGTCCCGAAGCCTGGGAAGGTTTGGTCATTAAAACGCTGCCGCCCAAACTGATATTGAGAACTCGCAGCCGCGCCCGGTGTGGTAAATCCGGGCGGGCAAAGCGGATTCGCGGAAGCCGCCGTGCAAACTGTTCCCTGAAAGACCTGCACCGCGTTCAATAAAGCAGTGGGGGCAGGACTACCGGAGATCAGCGTCGACTGTTGTTGCTGCGCAGCATCGCCGATGTCGGAGTTAAACGCCGCCGCGAGAAGCGGGTGGTCGTAGAACATTCCAAACGCCGCACGGATGACCGTCTTGCCGTTGTTCTGTGGGTCCCAGGCAATCGCCAGCCGTGGGGCGATA
>JBGTCM010000182.1:0-6098 GCA_041748795.1 Pyrinomonadaceae bacterium | reverse complement strand
TCGCGCCCTCACCGGATTGCAGAAGGTCAACCTGCGAAACGATGAAGAGGTAACGCAGCTCATCACGATAACGGTCAAGCAGCTCATAACTCTCGCCCGACGCAGCAACTTCCACTCGCGCTTCCAGTGAACTCCCAATCTGTTTCGCGATTCTCGCTGCTTCCAGTACCTGCAACACCTCGTCGCGAATTTCAAACAACCGTTCCCAGTTTGAACGCAACTCTTCACTGCTACTCTCGCTTGCATCAGGTAACAGGGCGAGGTGAACAAATCCGGGACGGTCATTAGCGGCCGGAAGGTTTTCCCAAATCTCATCCGCGGTAAACACGAGAATCGGCGCCGAGATTCGTGCCAGCGCTTCAGCGATCCGGTAAAGAGCCGTCTGGGCCGAACGGCGCGCCAGACTACGGGGTGCACTCGTGTACAGACGATCCTTGATGATGTCGAAGTAACGCGCGGATAATGTCACCGTGCAGAAGGAATAGATGGCGCGGGTCGCTAAATGAAACTCGTAAGTCTCGTATGCCGCCCGGACCTTCTTGACTACCTCATCAAGCTCCGCCAGCGCCCAGCGATCGATCTCGAGCATCTCTTCTTCCGTCACGCTTCCTTGCGACGGATCGAACCCAAAAAGATTTCCCAGCGCGTACCGAGCAGTGTTTCGAATCTTCCGGTAAGCGTCGACGGTGCGTTCAAGAATCTCTTCAGAACAGCGCACGTCTTCGTGGTAGTCCGACGAAGCCACCCATAGCCGCAAAATATCTGCCCCAGACTCTTTCACCACTTCATTCGGCGAGATGCCCGTGCCGGCTGACTTGCTCATCTTCTCGCCGGCTACGGTGATCAACCAGCCATGCGTGATTACATTTCGATAGGGCGCGTGGCGATACCTTGCCAGGCTGATCAGCAATGAAGAGTTGAACCAACCTCGGTATTGATCGCCGCCTTCGAGATAGACGTCCGCGGGCCGCCACTCCCCGATTTCTCCAGCGAAGTAGTCTTTGAATACCGCAGCCCACGAAGAGCCGCTATCAAACCAAACATCGAGAATGTCAGTCTCTTTCGTAAACTCCTCGCCGCCGCATGTTGGGCACTTGAAACCTTCCGGCAGTAACTCTTTTGCCTCGCGTTTATACCAGGCGTCTGACGATTCCAGCTCAAAGATGTCCGCGACGTGTTTGATCACATCGGGGTCGAGCAGCACCACGCTGTTCGGATGTTCGCGATTGCAGTTTGCGCAGTAGAACGCAGGAATCGGGACCCCCCAAACACGCTGGCGTGAAACGCACCAGTCGCTGCGGTTCTTGAACATGTTGAGCATCCGCTCGCGGCCCCAGGCGGGAATCCAGGTTACGTTTTCCTTGATCTCTTGTTCCGCTCCGGTGCGGAGACTAAATCCCCAATCGTCCTGAGACACGCGGTCGAGCGAGATAAACCACTGCGGCGTGGCGCGAAAGATGACGGGATTCTTACAGCGCCAGCAATGCGGATAACGGTGATCGTAGTTCTCTGAAAACAGCAAAACGCCGCGTTCGCGCATGAATTCAACAATCTGAGGATTGGCCTCAAAGACGCTCAGACCAGCAAAGTGTTCGACTTCAGGCGTAAACCGCCCGCCGTTGTCTACGGGGCAGTAGATCTCCAGTCCATAACGCTTCCCGATCACGAAGTCGTCATGGCCGTGACCAGGGGCCGTGTGAACTGCGCCCGTTCCCGCTTTGCCAGTTGTCTTTCTGTCCCGGGCTTCGCTGACGTCGAGTTCGGTTTCGGCATCAGCCTCGCCACCAAGCGTGACGTGATCGCCGACCATCAATAACGATGGTCGATCCAACCAGGCGTGACGACATTCGAGCCGATCCAGTTTCGCGCCCGGGAAACGCGCGAGGACTTTTGCGGCGCCTTCACCCAAGCCACATTTCTCGATGACTGTTTCAACCAACTCTGAGGCAACGATATAAACCTCGTCGCCATGCTCAAACGCCGAGTACTCAAAGTCAGGGTGGACCGCGATGCCCAGGTTCGCGGGCAGCGTCCAGGGAGTGGTGGTCCATATGAGAACGAAAACTTTTTTGCCGGACAACGCCGGATCGATCTGGGCCGCATCGCTGGCCAGTGGAAACTTCACATAGACCGAAGGGCTTCGATGCATTCGATACTCAACTTCAGCTTCAGCCAAAGCAGTTTGGTCGTGAATGCACCAATAGACCGGGCGCGCACCTTTATAAACATAGTCGCGTTCCGCAAAAGTCCCGAACAGTCGGGCCGTTTCGGCCTCGTAACCATTCGACATCGTCGAGTAGGGATTTTCCCAGAGACCTAGAATGCCCAACCGTTGGAAGTCGCGCGTCTGACTCTTGAGCGCGTTGCTCGCGTATTCACGACAGGCGCGGCGTATCGACGCCGGCGGCATGTTGGCTTTCTTGGTTCCGAGCTTGCGCTCCACGTGAAGCTCGATCGGCAGGCCGTGGCAGTCGTATCCGGGAACATATGGCGCTTCGAAGCCCATCATGCTGCGCGTTTTCACGACAAAGTCTTTGAGGATCTTGTTCATGGCCGTGCCGAGGTGGATGTCGGCGTTGGCGTAAGGTGGTCCATCGTGCAGTATGAACTTCTCCGCACCGGCGCGCTCTTTGAGAATCAAATCATAAAGACGCGCCTCGGACCATTTCTTGAGACGCGCAGGTTCGCTTTGGGCCAGATTCGCCTTCTGGGAGAATCCGGTCTTCGGCAAGTTGATAGTTTTTTTCAGATCGAGCGGAGCTTCAGTAGACATGATCTTTGACGTTTCCAGAACTTGTAATACTACAGTAGGTTACTTTGGCCTCCCAAATCAGCAGCAAAATATGAAGTCAGTACCACCTCGCGGTAGCGGGTGGGTCTCTTACATTGCCAATTGCCAATTGCCAATTGCCAATTTCCTTTGGAGAAGAAGCCAATCGGCATTTGGCAATCGGCAATCGGCAATCCCCGGGACCCACCCGCTACCGCGAGGTGGTACTGACTCCAATGCGTAGAGCGTGCAAACTCAAACAAAAAACCCGAACCAGCTCCTTTTGGGGATGCGATGGTTCGGGTTCTTTCAACCTTGCTAACTCGAGGTTCAGCCGATAAACATCTCATCCTCTCCGTAGGTTTGATTAATGGGCTTCGGTATAGGCGCGACCAAAACTTCGAGCCCTCTCCGGAAGCCCGTCATAATCGCCGCCAACTCGCGCGCCGGTTCGACCACCTTGCGCTGAATAAAGTCTGTAGTGGAAACCACCTGGCTGTGCGTCCGGTCGATTGTGTTACTCACCAACTCGACCTTATCGCGCGCCTCCCCGGCGGTTTCACTGACCAACTGTTTCAGTTCTCCAACCTCGTCTTTGATGATCGCGAGCGACTCTGAAAGATTCAAGGTGGCAGTCGAAAGATGACCCGAGACGGCGCTAAACTGCTCGGCGATAAGTTTCCCCTGGACGGCGATCTGTTTACCCTGCTCGCTAATTACCGCGACTCGTTCGATCAGCGGCTCGAGTTTTTGCTCGAGGCGATTTACTGATTGCACGGCGCGACTAACGAAGACAGCGATAGCTACCATCGCCGCGGCGATGATGATGAACGACAACGCGACAACCACCATGATCCAGAACATTGGGTCGTCTGTAGTGATCTGAAACGCGAGCGCTACCATCGTTTACCTGCTGCTAGTTGGCCTTTTCTGTGTACTTCGGAGCTGCTTCAATTCGGCCCGACATCTCTGTCTTCCGTTTTTCTTCCTGATAGGCCTTTTTCCCGGCATCAATGGCCGCGGCTACCGTGCTGGTCTGGCGGCTCGCGGTGTCGCGCGCCGTTTGAGCAACTTCGCCAACTTTTTCCGCCGCCTGCGAATAGAGACCAGAAGCACGTTCGCTGGCTTGCGAGTAAAGCTCACTCGCCCGCTCGCGACCCTGTTCGTAATACTCACCGGCGCGGTCGCCGAGTTGTTGTGCCGCGTCGCGAGATTTGTCGATACCTTTGCGTGTCACGTCGGCGATGTCGCCGCGTAGTTCCTGACCGGATTTAGGAGCAAAAAGCAGGGCGATAACCGCGCCAATGCCGCCGCCGATGAGGAGATAAGTCAGCCGAGTGGATATGTTGTCACCAGAATCGTTTCCCATAAGAGGAATCCTTTCGTCGAAAGCAAAGCCTCCAGGCTCTGCAAAAGTTAGTTTCTATGTAGGTTTTCGGACTTGGACTATAGCAAAAGGGTATGAAGCGGCGCAAGAAGGTGGGCCAGTGGGTGATGTCATACTGTGAAGGCGCTAATCCGGATCCCGAGGCTAACGGATAAGCGGGGGAAGTCGGGGAAATGCCTTGCGGCAAGTCTCCAAGGACTAACCCCCGCCCGTCCAATCCTCAACCAAAGCGCTTTGATCAAACACTGGGCACCCGGCTTATATCACCGATCCCCACCTGAGACAATAGCTATTGTCGTTAGCTATCACCTGCCATTGCTATCACCTGCATAGCTATCACCTGCATCGATCGGAACGGGCACAAAGATTAGTTTACTTCTTCAACGAATTGCTGAAGACGTCGCCTCATGTCATCACGAACTCGTCGAAACGCGGCGAGTTGTGCAGCCTCATCTCCGGCGGGAGCTACCGGATCTTCAACACTCCAATGGATTCGTTTTACTTTGGCTGTAAGGTTTGGACAGTGCTGATTTGCGTGGTCGCAAACGGTAATTACGTAGTCCATTTCCGTCACGAAACTCATCCACCGATTTGGATCGATGATGCGAGATGTCTATACCCATCTCGCGCATCATCTGGATCACACCCGGCCGCACGTAGCTGGGATTGAGCCCCGCACTGAAGACTTCAAAACTATCGCCGGCATCGTGTCGCAGAAACCCTTCGCCCATCTGGCTACGCGCCACGTTGCCCGTGCAGACGATCAGTACTCTTCTTTTGTCCATGGCTATTAGACTTTCGAATGTATTGTTTTCTAAATTTTCTTCAAGTTCTTTCTTCGGGCTATTGTTTTGGATCCAGTTTCAGAAGGGCGTTGCAGTGACATGAAGTCAGTACCACCTCGCGGTCGCGGGTGGGTGACGCGGCGTTTTTCAAGTTAATGGAACCTTACCACTCTTAGCACGTGGATCAGCTGTGCCAAATGCAATTATCAAAAATAGAAAATCGGGATCCTCCCGAATTAGAGCACGCGATAACGGCTTCACGCTGATCGAGCTGCTCATCGTGATTGCGATTATTGGCGTCATGGCTGGTATTGCCATACCACTTTTCAAAAGCAGTGTGCGTAAGGCAAACGAAGCGGCCGCGGTCAGTACTCTTGGCGCGATTAGAGTCGCGCAGGCGAAGTATGTAATTGATCACAAGGGACAGTACGGTACATTTAGAGAATTGTTTGAAGAAGGGTATCTGGATAAGCGATTCAACTTTGACCAGCCTCACGAGCGCGGCTATGTGTTTGTGATAACGCTTATTCCCAAATCTGAGGGGAAGGCGGCGACGTTTAAGGTGAACGCTAACCCGGAGCAGTCGACCGGCCTCGGCGCGACGGGCAAGAACTTTTATTACGTGGATCCGGAGAGTGGTATCTGTTTTAGCACCAACGGGCCGGCAACCGCCGCGGACGATACACTCTGACTTAAGCCCGCGGAGCGGCCGAGGGCGTAAAGCCTGGGGTGAAGCGCAGCGGAACCCCAGGTTAGTTCGGCAAAAAAAATCTTGGCAGCCCGCGGAGCGGCCGACAGCCTCAGCGAGATTCAAGAGCTGTCGCCCGCTCGGCGGGCTACCTTTATTTTCAATGTTGTTCCCTGGGGTTCCGCTGCGCTTCACCCCAGGCTATACGCTGCCAACCGCTTCGCGGGCTCAAAACAATCAAGGTCTCGTTAGTATTTCGCACAGCTTGGCGAAGTCGATATTCCCGCCCGACACAATACACACGACCTTACCCGTTCCAGCTTTGCCTGCTAAGGCACACGCGAGTGCACAGGCCCCCGCGCCTTCAGCAATAATCCGATTGCGTTCAGCCATTAATCGCAGGGCAGATGCCACCTCATCGAGTTCCGCGAGCAGCGCGCCATCAATCAATTGTTGTGCGCGTTCGAG
>JBGTCM010000181.1:0-2571 GCA_041748795.1 Pyrinomonadaceae bacterium | reverse complement strand
TTGCAGCATTACAGCGGCGCACCAGCACATGATGCATCCGGCCTGTGATTTCGCGAAGAGCATGATGCAGGTCTCTTTCGCCGGCACCGGCATCTGGCTTTCGGATGGAGCCACGAACATTATGCCGGTGGCGCCGCATCGCTTTACTGAAGGTGGACCACCGCTGACGGCGGCGCAGATTGCCGAGAATCGTACTGTGGTCCATCGCGCCTGGAAGCTCCACTACGATCACATTCAACATTCGCTGGTAGGTGCGTTTTATCAGGGTTGGGACCTGCATCCGGCCCAACTTCCGACGCGCTATGCCGCCATCTATTCATTCTTCCTCGAGAGTTTGGATGCGGCCTCAGAGCGTTTGAAAAACTTTGTAGAGAAAGCCGCCAAGGCCACATTGGTTGGGGACGTATTTGACGATGCGGCGACCGGGCAAGGGCTGCTCAACTACTTCTTGCGGGCGCTGAATTGCGGGGCGCTGACGGAAGAAGAGGCGGTTGAGTTGTCGGGATTGAGTGTCGCGGAATTGCGATCCGGTTCGTTCGTTAAGATTTTGAAGAACCGAACTGTGTCATAGTTGTAGGGGCGGCACTCCCCGCCGCCCCATCGTTGCGCGAAGGTTTTCATAATTCGGGCGCGTAGTTCAGAGTTCAAGCTTTAGCTTGCGTCTTCGTCACCCAACGAGCAACCTGAAGGTTGAACTCTGAACTACGTGCCCTATGCCAGGAGGTACAAATGAAGTTAGTAATTACCTTATTGATTTTGGCAACGATGCTTTTATCAAGTATTTCCGGAATGCAGAGAAGCGGCAGCAACAAGACTCAAGGCGACGCCGAGCTGGCGAAGAAGATTCGACGGTTTTCTCCCACAATACTCACTGCCAACACAGCACGTCTATCAGCCGGCGATCGGAAGGCCCTGCAAAAAATTATCGAAGCGGCAAAGCTGATGAACCCTTTGTTTCTGCGGCAGGTGTGGAGCGGCAACGAGGCACTCAAGCAAAAGTTGGAAGCCGACAAAAGCGTCGCTGGCCGTCAGCGTCTTCATTATTTCTTGATCAATAATGGTCCATGGTCACGCCTCGATAGCAACGAGCCGTTTATCGAAGGCGTGCCGCACGAGAAACCTCACCACGCTAACTCCTACCCTGCAGACATTACTAAAGAGGAATTCAATTCATGGCTCGAAGGCTTGCCTCCCGCGGAGAAAGCGAAAGCCACCGGCTATTTCTACACCATCCGTCGCGATGCTAATCGAAAACTAATTACTGTGCCGTATAGCGAAGAGTATCGAGAGTTTCTCGAACCTGCGGCGAAGCTACTGCGTGAGGCGGCGGCGCTAACGACGAACCAAAGCTTGAAAACCTATCTCAGCAAGCGCGCCGACGCGTTCGCGTCAAATGATTATTACGAGAGCGATGTCGCCTGGATGGATCTCGATTCGCCTATTCATGTGACTATCGGTCCTTACGAAACCTACGAAGACGAGCTCTTCGGATACAAAGCGTCGTTCGAAGCATACGTTGCGATAACGGACGCTGCGGAGACTGCGAAGCTTACGAAATTTAGCCAGTACTTGCAGGAGCTGGAAAACAATCTCCCACTCGAAGCGCGTTACCGGAACCCTAAGCTCGGCGCAGGGTCGCCAATGCGCGTAGTAAATGAAGTCTTCGGCTCCGGAGAAGGGAACTCCGGCGTGCAGACCGCCGCCTTCAATCTTCCTAACGACGAACGGGTCGTTAAGGAAAAGGGCTCCGCGCGAATCATGTTGAAGAACGTTCAGGATGCAAAGTTCAAAAAAGTTCTGACGCCAATTTCGCGCGTTGTCTTAAGTCCGGCACAACAGCGAGACATCGCCTTCGATTCGTTTTTCACGCACATACTCATGCACGAGCTAATGCACGGACTGGGACCGCATAACATTACGGTTAACGGTCAGGCCACAACGGTCCGCCTGCAACTCAAGGACAAGTATTCTGCAATTGAAGAGGCGAAGGCCGACGTGACGGGTTTGTGGGCGTTGCAGTATTTGATTGACAAGGGCGTGATCGACAAGCAGATGCAGCGCACACTCTACACAACTTTCCTGGCGAGCATGTTTCGGTCGGTGCGATTTGGTCTTACTGAATCACATGCGCGCGGAGTGGCTATGCAGTTCAACTACTTCACAGACGAAGGCGCAGTGAAATTCGACGAGCGAACGGGCAAGTTCAGTATTGATAACACAAAGATAAAAGAGGCTGTCCGCAAGCTGACTAACGAACTGCTGACCATAGAGGCCGAAGGCTCATATGACAAAGCCAAAGCGATGCTCGACAAGTATTCGGTGCTCCGCCCGCCCATGAAAGATGCCCTCGACCGGCTCAAGGATGTGCCGGTGGACATCGAGCCGGTATTTCCGTTAGCGAAGTAGGAAATCCAAAGCTAGCCCGCGGTAGCGGGCGACGGCATAAAGCCTGGGGTGCAGCGAAGCGGAACCCCAGGAACCTGTTTGACAAAATATTCAAAGTCCGCGAAGCGGCCGACAGCTGCAGATGCGTCCCTGGTTGTCGCACCCACTTTCGGCCGCATCGCGGGC
>JBGTCM010000180.1:0-14551 GCA_041748795.1 Pyrinomonadaceae bacterium | reverse complement strand
GTCTTCGCGAGCGTACCGCGCGTCGCCATAGTCGTGATCGTAGGGGCGCCCGTCTGACAGGACGATCAATAAACGCGTGCGCGCCTCCTGCTTTACCAGTTTCGCCGTCGCATGACGGATCGCCGCACCGAGGCGAGTATTGTTTTGAAAAGTGATTCCACCAATTCGCTGTTTCACTTCGTCGGAGTAAGTCTCATCAAAATCCTTCACCACATAAAACTTTACGTTGCGCCGGCCTTCCGAAGTGAAACCGTTGATTGAATAAACGTCGCCCACCGCTTCGAGTGCTTCGCTCATCAACACCAGCCCTTCCTTTTCAATTTCTATGATCCGGCGTCCAGGGCGTGTGTAAGGCTGAAGCGGATGGCGCCCAATTGTGCGGGCAGTCGACGACGATTGGTCCAACAGGAAGGAAACTGCCACGTCGCGCTGCCTTCGCAGGCGCTTGGTGTACAAACGCTCGGATTGATGTCCGCCACCAACTTTCGCGGCCCGTCGATCAATCACATAATCAATCACGGCGCTCAGATCAAACTCTTCACCATCCAATTCGTTTGTTACTCGCGCGAGGTCCTCCGGCTTCATCAACTGAAACTGGTGGCGTATTGATGAAATCACTCCCCGATGCCGTTCGCGGGTCTGTTCAACAAAAGCACGATCGCCAAGCTTCACATGTTTCTCAATTACTCGACACCAACCCATCCGGTGATCTGTCAACTCTCTGTCCCACTCGTCGTAGTTATAGGCCACTTCACCTTCTTCGATCGCCTGCTCCGGGAGTTCAGCCTCAGTCCATGCCTCGGCGCCCGCCAGCTCATCCGGCTCGCCGTGCGCGTCGGGATCGTTCCAGGCATTGAATAATTCACGCACGTCGCGCCGTTGCGGCATTTGATCAGAAGGTCGACGATTGAAGCTTTCGGTGGCGACAGCGTTTTCCTCTTCCGACTCGGAAGGCTCTTCCTGTTTTTCAACTTGCTGGACCGAGTCGTCGTTGGGGGCCGTTGATTGAAACAACGAATAAACACGGCTGGTCGCAATCAAACTATCGGCCACTGTAGTTGCCGGTTCCGCAAAATATTCGCTCGCCACTGTTTCCAACTCCGAAACAATCTGTCCGTAATACTGTCGAGAATCATTCAGCGCGCCGCCCAACAGTGTGGTCTGGAAGAGCAACTCAAACGGAAGCATGGCCGCCGGCAAGTCAAGAATTGATGGCCGGCTGCGTCGTATGTGCTCGCGTATCAGGTCAAGGTCGCGAACTAGTCCGCGATATGTTTGCCGGAGGCGGCGATCAATACGGTAGTTCTCGAGCGTGCCGAAGATTCGACGGGCGAGGTGTGGGTTTGGGAAGAGCTGCAAAACATGCGCATAGGTAGGGCAGACATTCCTGTCTGTCTCCCCCGGCCCTAAAAGCTGTTTGGAGTCAGCGGAATTGTCGGGTTTTGTTTCTCTGTCACGTGACTCTTCCGAATCACCGACAGCCGAGGATGTCTGTCCTACTATTTCGTCCGCAATGGCAAAGGCATCCAGTGCGTCAACATTTGCCTGATCATAGGTTTCGGCAATAGTCGCATAAGCTGCCGTTAGTTCCGGGGTGCCTCGCTCATAAGTCCCAAACTCAATCTGCCCGGCGGCATGCGCAGCCAACACTTTGTACAAACGAAAATCGAGCTCGTCGTCGCCAAACTCCGCAACCAATGACGGCAGGTGAATTGTTCGTCCGTCTGCAATCCTTGATTCAAGCGGCACCGCCGCCAGCGGGGCAATCTCGATTTCATTGCCCGTTAAACCTTCGACGTAGAGCTGCAGCAGGTGATGCACGCGCTCCAAAGGCAGCCCGGTGCTACCACTGTGCAGCGCATCGTGGCTGCCTCGGGTTTCTAATGCGAAATAACTACGACGAGCACGAGAGTCCGTTCGATGTGAAGCGAGACCTTCGCGCGCCCACTGCTCAAACTGTTCGATACTAACTGTTCGTAGCGCGAGGCCGCTTGACCGGAAACAGGCGAGGGCCGCTTCGCCATCGGTCTCCGCGATCTCCCTGGCAAGCTTCAGCACGCGCACCGCGAGGTCTATCAAGCGATCGCGATCAGGTTCGCTGGCTAGCGTGTGAATAAACCTTGGACCACTTCGAACAAAAGCCACCAGGCTCGCGTTACCATGAGCTGCAACTGTCCACAGCAATCGTACCCACTCGTCAAATACCTCAGGAAGCGACCTCAGGATTTCTCCGCCGGTGATCAGCACCTGGAGGGCGGAGCCGCCACCTCGCTCTAGAAACTTGATCGTGTGGTCCAATAAACGCAGGGCGTCTGTCGGACTGAGTTTTAGTAGTGTCGAAGGAAGCGCGCTCCACGCGTCCGCGGCTATGCCACCGGCGCGCGAAGCAAATTCCGTTGCCAGCTCGATTCCCTTTTTCGTTACTTCTGCGTTCTCAAACTTATTCAGCGAGGCAATAACTTCGGGGGTTTTGTCGAGAAATTCAGCACTGTGTTTGGCAGAGCGCCGCGAGATTTCGCCGGCAACTTCCAAAACGGATTGGAGCGTCGCGTTGTTGCCGATTGAGTTCGAAAGCGCGGGCAGATTTTTGAGCGTCTCGGTGGCAATAGCAGTCGACAGCGTGATCTGACGTGAGCAGAGTTGGAAAACCGCGGGGCGCACGTCTTCCTGAATATCACTTAGAGGAGCGATGCCCTCGTTGAAAAAACTAATCGCGTTTTCAACGTCGCTCATTGCCAAACGCCGTCCCATGTCTCCCCATGAGCGCAACTCCGCCGCCTGCAAAACTTCGGCAGCGGCAGGGGCCGCTCGCAAATACTCAATACTCGCGCGCAACGAGATGCCTGAGATGGCCGCCGCCGTTTCCAGTGCGGCCACAGATTGCTCGGCCGGCAGCCCCGCGAGCTCGCGCGTCAATCTCAGGAAAGACTGACGCTCAGCGCTGTGAGGTTCTGAATGAGAGTCTTCGTCGTGCATTGGTTTCTAGATGATGTCTCTTGCAGCTGAACAACCAACTATGTTCGCTGGTTGGCTAGAGAGTTTCTTGGTTCGTGGTTTTTCGTGTGATTTCGTGGATAGCCTTGGCGCGGAAAACTCAATCCACGAATCACACGAAGCCGCAAGAAAGTTTCTAAATCACGGTCGTGATGATCTCACGGATACTCCGTTGCAGTTCGCGATCGTCGGTGATCGGAGAGCACATGGCGGTCTCGGCGGCAGTGACGGGAGGAATGCCAAGATTGATCATTTGTGCGGCGTAAATCAACAGACGCGTGGAGACACCTTCTTCCAAACCATGCCCGCGAAGGTTGCGGACTTTCTGCCCGATGAGCACGAGATCGCGTGCGGTGCTTTCATCTACGCCGCCTTCGCGAGCCACGATTTCAGTCTCCATCTCGGGCGGCGGGTAATCGAAATCGATCGCCACGAAGCGTTGTCGCGTTGATTGTTTTAAATCCTTCAGAATCGATTGATATCCGGGATTGTAAGACACGACCAGCATGAAATCTGCCGGCGCCTCCAAAATGGTCCCCCGCTTCTCGATCGGGAGGCGACGGCGGTGGTCCGTCAAAGGGTGGATGATTACAACCGTATCCTTGCGAGCCTCGACCACTTCGTCGAGATAGCAGATGGCACCGTGTCGCACGGCCGCGGTCAACGGTCCGTCGTGCCAAACAGTTTCTTCACCTTCCAGCAAGAAGCGGCCAACAAGATCGGTGGCCGACAGGTCTTCATGACAAGCGACGGTAATCAGAGGGCGCTCGAGCCGCCAGGCCATGTGTTCGACAAAGCGTGTCTTGCCGCAGCCGGTGGGACCTTTGAGTATCACGGGCAGCCGGGCACTGTGGGCTGCCGTAAACAAGTCGACCTCACCGTCGACTGGGAGGTAATAGGGCTCTTCGGTAATTCGGAATTCTTCGATCGCGCGTTCTGGCATCTTGTCTCTCGCCTAACGGAGTTCAGTATTCGAGTCGATGTCATTGATCTTAGCACTGAGACAGCAGTTACAGAACCGGGAGCGATGCGCGTCTAACTCAGATTACTCGATTTGTCTTGCCCCAACGGGGCTACGTCTGTGAAGCCCAGGGTTGCCGGGCTTTGACGGCTACCCTGGGAAAGGGAGACGAGTGGCCTTTCAACCGCAACGCGGTTGCGGCTGCCTTTTGAACTCTCCGTGTACCGGGTTGGGGCGCAACCGCGTTGCGGTTGAGGATTATTTGCTTTCACGTTTCCCAGGGTAGCCGTCCAAGCACGGCAACCCTGGGCTTTGCAGGCGTAGCTTCGTTGGGGCAAACGATCCGAGCTTTTACACAAGCTCTACCGCGCTCGGGGCGGTATCAGGCTGGTTTCGACGCCCTGTTTGCGACGCCACCATTTACCATTTACTATTCACTGTTTACCGGACCCAGATGAAATTAGCAGTAGCAATGTCTGGCGGTGTCGACTCTTCAGCCGCAGCCGCAATCCTCAAAGAGCAGGGCCACGAACTGGTCGGCTTTACGATGCAGTTGTGGAACCAGCGCCGCGACATTAACGTCGACGAGAACGGCGAATCGCTTCCTTCTCGTTGTTGTTCGCTCGACGACGTTTACGACGCGCGCCGGGTTGCCGAAGAGCTTGGCTTTCCGTTCTACGTGCTCAACCTGGAAAAGGATTTCGAACGCGACGTGGTTCAGCCGTTTGTCGAAAGCTATCTCAACGGCGAGACGCCGATTCCGTGTGTCTCATGTAACAGCCGTCTGAAATTTGCTTCGCTTGATCGACTCGCTGCCAGTCTTGGTTGCGACAAAGTCGCCACCGGGCATTATGCCCGCGTCGAGTTTGACGAAGCTTCGCAGCGTTACCGTCTGCTGCGCGGGCGCACTCTCGAGAAGGACCAGTCGTATTTTCTTTGGGAGTTAACTCAGGACCAGTTGTCGCGCGCCTTGTTTCCCCTCGGCGAAATGTCTAAACCGGAAGTGCGCGAAGTAGCGCGAGAGCACGCGTTGGCGGTAGCCGAAAAACATGAATCGCAGGAGATCTGCTTTGTGCCCGACGGCAACTACGCAGGATTTATCGACCGCTACCTGGAAGCGGAAAACGCCAGCGATCGACTTCCGGGCGAAGGTGAAATTATCGGCACCAACGGTGAGGTGATGGGTCACCACGGCGGAATTCATAGGTATACGATTGGACAGCGCCGTGGGATTGGTATCGCTGCGGAGCAACCACTTTACGTCGTTTCGATTGACAGCGCGAAGAACCGTGTCATCGTGGGCCAGCAGGAAGAATTACTCAGCAGCGAATTCACGGCTGCAGGCGTGAACTGGATTCCATTTGATCCGCCGACCTCGGCAGTGCGCGCTGAAGTGCGCGTGCGTTACCGTCACAACCCGTCGCCGGCTACTATCACACCGCTCGATAACGGTCGCGTCCGAGTCAACTTCGATGAGCCCCAGCGGGCCATCACGCCGGGTCAGGCTACGGTCTTCTACCGCGGTGACGAGGTCGTCGGTGGCGGCTGGATCGTTAAGGGAAGCTAGCTCGGAGCAGAAAGTCGTCAGCGGCTTCGCCGCCTTCCGTGCGGAAAGCCTATGGCTTTCCGGACAGCTCAATTAGGTTTGAGGCTACGTCTCCGACTTCGCAGGCATAGCCTGATAAATCAAACCCTTGTCGGAAAGGCAGAGCCTTTCCGCACGGAATGCGGCAAGCCGCGTAAGAGCCTTCGGTTCGTCAACTATCCCTTATTGGTTCATTAACTATCCCTTAAAGGCGATTGCTCTCTCCTCCACTCCACTCCCAAAACTAAACCTTTTTGCCTGCGGCTACGTAACACACGCGGACGAGATTGTCTCCAAATGATCTGAATCTAAAGGATTTAAGGCAGGAAAACGTATGGCAATGTCAGGTACAAGAAAGACTCTCATTATTATCGGCAGCATCGTGGTCGGGCTCGTGCTGGTTGTGCTGATTGGCCTGGCTGTTTTGGTCGCCGCGTTTAGGGACACGGAACCCGCAATCGCGCAAAACAGCGTGCTCAGTCTGCGAGTCGCAGGAATGCTTCCAGACTACGTGCCCGACGATCCGCTTCGAAAGTTGCTTGGTGGGACTGACCAGTCGTTGTCCAGTCTCGTTGAACAATTCAGAAAGGCGAAAGTCGACAATCGAATCAAGGCAATCATTTTGCAGATTGAGATGTCGGGCGCCGGCTGGGGCAAGTCGGAGGAAATTCGCGATGCAATCGCCGACTTCCGCACCTCTGGTAAGCCGGTGTACGCCTACATGGAATATGGCATGAACAAGGAGTACTACATTGCCAGCGCCTGCGATCGCATTTACGTTGCGCCGCCTGGAGAATTGTTCGTGAACGGTATGGCTGCAGAAATAATGTTCTTCCGCGGCTCTTTAGACAAACTAGGCGTCTATCCCGACATTTATCAGATTGGAAAATACAAGAGCGCCGGCGACACATTTACGCGCAAAGAGATGTCTGAAGCTCATCGCGAGTTTATGAACTCGTTGGTCGATGATCTTTTTAATCGCTACGTCGAAGGAATTGCGAAAGCGCGCGGCAAGTCTGCGGAAGAAGTACGCGCGCTGATCGACGAAGCGCCTTACAGCGCGCCGAAGGCAAAAGAAGCTGGACTGATTGATGGCGTGGCCTATCGTGAGGAACTCGACAAAGAACTTAAAGGCAAACTTGGTTACAAGGAAGATGAACAGCTCCGACTGGTCAAGAGTTCGTCTTACAAGGAAGTAAAACCGGATTCGCTAGGCCTCGATAAAGGCGAAAAGATCGCTGTGATCTACGCCACTGGTGGGATCGACTCAGGCAAATCGGAAAACAGTCCGACCGGCGAACAGTCGATCGGTTCCGATACCCTGGTGAAGGCGCTCAACGATGCCCGCGACGATAAGACCATCAAGGCAATCGTGATTCGAGTTGACAGCCCAGGTGGTTCGGGCCTGGCTTCGGATGTGATCTGGTATGCGGTTGAAGCTGCGAAGGCCAAGAAGCCGGTAGTAGTTTCAATGGGTGATGTGGCGGCTTCAGGTGGCTATTACATCGCAGCCGGCGCCAATAAGATCCTGGCCCAACCTTCAACCATCACCGGCTCAATTGGCGTGCTCGCAGGCAAACCGGTATTGAGAGAGTTCTATGACTGGCTGGGAATTTCGAATGAATACATTCTGCGCGGCAAGCGTGCAGGAATGTTTCGTGAGACCGAGAAATTTACCCCCGAAGAACGCGAGAAGTTTGAAGAGTGGATCAAGAACACTTACTACAACGACTTTATTCCCAAGGTAGCCAAAGGTCGAGGCAAACCTGTCGAATACATCGATTCAGTTGGACAGGGACGCGTATGGACCGGAGCGCAGGGGAAAGATAAAGGGCTCGTAGATGAGTTCGGCGGACTTGATCGCGCGGTCCAGGTTGCTGCAGAGCTGGCGAATCTGCCGAAAGACAAAGGTGTCAAGCGAGTGATTCTGCCGTATCCACGAACGTTCCTACAGGAAATGTTTGATAGTGGAGATGAGGCTCGAGTACAGATGGAACAAAGGCGTGCGGTGCTTTCACTCCT
The DNA here is from genome assembly GCA_041748795.1 of Pyrinomonadaceae bacterium. Classification (GTDB taxonomy): domain Bacteria; phylum Acidobacteriota; class Blastocatellia; order Pyrinomonadales; family Pyrinomonadaceae; genus PSRF01. The sequence continues at coordinate 6,989 of JBGTCM010000180.1, read as the reverse complement.
TCCGGAAGATGGACGGCGCGCGTTCCGTTACATGATGCTGCTCGATCGAATGAAGCAGGGTGAATCGATGTTGCTGATGCCGTTTGATCTAAGGATTAAATGAGCTATCCGCAGATTGCGCAGATTACGCAGATTCGGACGTTAGACAGTTAAGTCCTTTGTGTTGGCGCTAACATAAAGCTTAACCGTCTAGTTCATCTGTGGAATCTGCGTAATCTGCGGATAGTTCTATTTCGCAATGCGCTCCAGTCCGCCCATATAAGGACGCAACGCCTCGGGAACGACGATCGATCCATCCGCTTGCTGGTAGTTTTCCAGGATCGCAATCCACGTTCGTCCTATCGCCAAACCCGATCCATTCAACGTGTGAACAAACTCCGGCTTTGCTCCACCAGCGCGACGAAAGCGTATTTGCGCGCGGCGCGCCTGAAAAGCTTCGTAGTTGGAGCAGGATGAGATTTCCCGAAACGTGTTTTGCGACGGCAGCCAAACCTCTATGTCATAAGTCTTGGACGAGCCAAATCCTATGTCGCCTGTCGAAAGCGCAACGGTGCGATAGTGCAGCCCAAGCTTTTGCAGAATCGTTTCAGCGTGGGCAGTCAGCGACTCGAGCTCCTCATACGAATTCTCCGGCAGCGCATATTTCACCAGTTCAACTTTTTCGAATTGATGCTGGCGAATCAAGCCACGAGTGTCGCGTCCATAGCTGCCCGCTTCTGAGCGAAAGCAGGGTGTGTAAGCGACCCAGCGCATTGGCAACTGCGTCGCATCGAGTATCTCTTCGCGGTGGTAGTTAGTGACCGGGACTTCCGCTGTCGGAACCAGATACAACTCGCGTTCGTCAGTTAACTTAAAAAGATCCTGCTCGAATTTGGGCAACTGGCCCGTGCCAAACAGCGCAGCTTTGTTGACTATGAACGGCGGCAGTGTCTCCAGGTATTCGTGCTCGCGGGTGTGAACGTCGAGCATGAAACTAATCAACGCTCGTTCGAGTCGCGCGCCATCTCCATAAAGAATGGCGAAGCGTGCTGAAGCAATTTTCGCGGCCCGATCGAGATCGAGGATTCCGAGAGCATTACCGAGATCGACGTGGTCCTTCGGTTCAAAGTCAAACTCGGGCTTTTCGCCCCAACGGCGAATCTCCTGGTTGGCAGATTCATCTTTTCCGACCGGAACACTTTCGTGTGGGATGTTGGGCAGCGTGGATATCAGATCCTGAATGCGCGTCTCCGCCTGATCGCGTAGTTGATCCAACTCCGCAATACGCTCTTTTAATTCGTTGACCTCTTTGCGACGTCCTTCGGCGTCTTCGCGCTTCCCCTCCTTCATCAAGGATCCAATTTCACGACTGGCGGTGTTGCGCTCAGCGTTAAGTTGGTCAGACTCGGCAATCACGCGCCGTCGCTCGGCATCCGCTTCGGCAAAGTCATCCAGGGCCTCCGGAGCGGCGCCGCGCGACTCAAGTGCGGCGCGCACCTTCTCCAGGTTCTCGCGTACGTAGTTCAGATCAAGCATTTGTTCTATTCCTACGAAACAGGTCAAGACTCCTCACTTTTTCCGAAAAGAAAGCTGACGCTAGCCGACGACGATAGGTGTGTCAAGACGACAGCACCGCCTCGGTCCAGCAACAAAATGAAGCGGCTTTACGATCCACGAAATCTCACGAAACGACACTAACAATATTTCGTGTTGGTTCGTGTAATTTCGTGGACCGTCTGGTTGACCTTCACTTATGCTGCACGCCATCGTCGCTCTCACCCAACACCGAACCATCAACTCTGTCGTTTAGAACGCGGACTTGTCCGCACCCCGAGGGCACAAGTGCCCATTCTAAACGGGAGCAACAGTTACACTTATCCATTACCTCACAGATGGGCGGCGACTACCCTCAGCTGCGATGATTTGTTCTGCTCCGGCAAAGTATGTTAAGAGAGACGACCGTTATTATCGGAAATTAATTATGCCGCAAAAAGTTCGCAAAGCCGTTTTTCCTGCTGCCGGTTTGGGTACGCGTTTTCTGCCTGCCACCAAAGCCTCTCCTAAGGAGATGCTGCCCCTTGTTGATAAGCCTCTGATTCAATACGTGATTGAAGAGGCCGTAGCATCGGGGATTGAGTCAGTCATCATTGTGACTGGCCGCGGTAAGGCAGCAATCGAGGACCACTTCGATATTTCATTTGAACTTGAAAAGCTGCTGGAAGAGCGCGGCAAGCAGGCCGAGCTCAAAGCAATGCGCGCGATTTCGGACATGGCGCGAGTGAGCTACGTACGCCAGCGCGAAGCGCTCGGGCTGGGCCATGCGGTTTTGCAGGCGCGCGATCTGGTGGGAGATGAACCATTCGCGGTGATGTTAAGCGACGACATCATCGACTCCCACACGCCGGCACTCAAACAGTTGCTCGACGTTTATGAAAAGTATGACGCGCCCGTCGTGGCCGTTTTCGAAGTTGCCGGCGAAGCGATTTCACGTTTCGGTGTGATCGATGGCGAAGAGGTGGAAGACGGTGTCTTCAAGATTAAGGACATGGTTGAAAAGCCACCGGCCGCAGAGGCGCCATCGGATCTGGCAATCATCGGACGTTATGTGCTGACTCCGGACATCTTCGATGAGATCGCGACAACTCGACCAGGGGCCATCGGTGAAATTCAGATTACCGATGCGATGCGATCGCTCGGGAAGAAGCGACCGTTTTATGGAGTGCGGTTCGAAGGGAAGCGACACGACGCCGGCGACAAACTCGGCTTCCTAATGGCCACTGTCGAATTCGCCCTAAAGCATCCAGACCTGGCGCCGGAGTTTAGAGAGTATTTGCAAACGTTTAAGGTCAACTAGTCCGGTTCGCTGAGCCGAATCCTTGGCGAGTTTGATAGAGCAAACCTATCCACGAAATCACACGATTCGACACGAAACCGCGTTCGATCTTTTCGTGTGGTTTCGTGTAATTCGTGGATCGTGTCCTGTTTCATTTGCTTGCTGATTGAGCTGGTTTCCGGGATAAATAAAAAATGCTTGAACGAAAACAGTTTGCCGGTCGAGCGGCGATCGTCACCGGCGCTACTCGCGGCATAGGACGCGCCATCGCGCTTGAGCTTGCTCGACGCGGTGCTGACGTCGCTTTCAACTACGCCAAAAGCGCTGAGGCCGCTGAGTCGTTGACGAAAGAGCTCGAGGACCTGGGCGTGCGCACTCTCTCAATGCAATGCGACGTGGCCAACACTGAAAGCGCCGCTGAGATGGTCAAGCAGGTTAAAGAAAGCTTTGGACGTATCGACTTCCTGGTCAACAATGCGGGCATCACGCGCGACAACCTTATCCTGCGCATGAAAGAGGCTGACTGGGATGAGGTGGTGGGCACAAACCTCAAAGGCGCGTGGAACTTTGCCAAGGCTGCGCTCAGGACCATGCTTCGCCAGGATGAAGGCGGATCGATTCTAAACATTTCGTCCATCAGCGGAAGCGTAGGCATGCCGGGCCAGTCAAACTATTCCGCCTCGAAAGCGGGCATGATTGGACTCACGAAAGCTCTTGCCAAAGAAGTCGCCAGTCGCAAAGTGACGGTTAATGCACTAGCGCTCGGAATGGTTTCCACCGATATGGCCGGCGCGCTCGATGAAACTTATCGCGTAAAAATCCTCGAACAGATTCCCCTCGGACGTTTCGCCGAAGCAGATGAAGTCGCCCGCATCGCCTGCTTCCTCCTCTCCGACGACGCTCGTTACATCACCGGACAAGTGATTCAGGTCGATGGCGGCTTGGCAATGTAAGCGCAGTGACAGGTGACGAGTGACAGGTGGCAGGTGACAGGTGACAGGTGACAAGTTATACACTCCTGTCCGACTTTCTTACTTGTCACCTGTTACGTGTCACTTGTCACTTTCTTCTGAGCCCAGGAATATGGAGAAAATTCTAAATAAATGGAAATCGCAAATGGTCTCTTGACCGCACTGTTGTCTACTAGTATTCTCCGCCCACTTTAAAACGTGCCATTCATTTTTTCGTAACGCACTTGTTTAGATTCAAAACTGTCGCTTCAGACGGGTAGTTTAGAGTACAAGCTTTAGCTTTCGCGCGAAGTGAAGAAGTTTGGTTCAAACCTTCAGTTGCATTCGCCAGAGGGGCAGTAGCCCGACCATTAGGGAGGGCGTTGTTCTCTGGTCGTAAGAAACGCCCTTCCTTACGGTCGGGCTACTGCCCCGCTTGCCGCAAGGCTTGTTAGTTTCACATTTCGATCTCCCCGATCGTAAATCTTTATTGCGATCTATCTGTTCACCTGATTACCGCCCAAGGAGAAATACGATGCACCGCAGATCTCTCGTGGTTCTGTCGCTGATGATCGCGTCAGCCGTCCTGGCTCTTACTGGTTGTGCGCCCGTGGATGAAAGCAAACCTTCCGCGACCGCAAGCTCAAACCCAAACTCGGCGTCAGGGAAAATTCCTATTACGACTGTTTCGGAGCCGGCGCGAAAAGAGTTTTTGCAAGGTCGCGATCTTAATGAGAAGCTGCTCATCCAGGACTCCATTCAACATTTTGATCGGGCGATCGCGCTCGACCCAAACTTTGCCTGGGCAGAGTTAAATCGTGCGCAGGTTAGCCCTACCGGCAAAGAATTTTTTGATCATCTGAAAAAGGCGGTTAGTCTTGCCGACAAAGCTTCCAACGGCGAGCGGCTGCTCATTCTGGCCACCGATGCCGGGGCAAACGGGAACACTGTCAAGCAGAAGGAATATGTGGATCAACTCGTAGCAGCTTATCCAGGTGACGAGCGGGCCCATTTCAATCTTGCCGGCTACCACTTTGGACAACAGGAGTTCCCGAAGGCGATTGAGCATTACAAGAAGGCCACTGAGATAGATCCGAACTATTCGTCTGCTTACAACCTTCTCGGTTACGCCTATAGACAAAATGCCGACTACCCAAACGCTGAGTCGGCGTTTAAGAAATATATCGAGCTCATCCCGAAGGATCCCAATCCCTACGATTCCTACGCCGAGCTGCTATTGAAGATGGGCCGGTTCGACGAATCGATCGCCCAGTATCGCAAGGCCCTGGAGATTGATTCGAACTTCATTAATGCGCACCAGGGAATCGCCGCCGCGCAGATGTATCAAGGGAAGGCGGCCGAGGCAGCGGCCGAACTTCAAAAGATTACCGACAAAGCGCGGAGCGACGCGGAACGCCGAACCGCTTTGTTTGCTTTGACTGTAGTTGACGTCGATAGCGGCAACATGGCTAAGGCACTCGAGAACGTAGACAAGCAATATGCGTTGGGCGAGAAGACGAACGATATTCCGAGTATGACCGGCGACCTGCAGCTGAAGGGAAACATTCTTTTGGAGACGGGCAAGTTTGACGAGGCTAAAGAACTTTTTGATCGAGGGCTCAAGATGACGGAGGCGTCCAACCTCTCTCAGGAGATCAAGGACAACGCGAAACTGTTTCACCATTACAACCTCACCCGCGTGGCGCTCGGCAAAAAAGATTTAGCCACGGCGAAGAGCGAGGCCGACGCCTTTCGCAAAGGCGCTGATGCCTCAAAGAATCCTTTTCAGATTCGTCAGGCACATGAGCTGGCGGGAACGATTGCACTCGCAGAGAAAGATTACGACAAGGCCATTGCTGAACTTCAACAGGCCAACCAGCAAAACCCTTACGACCTATATCGTTTGTGTCAGGCATACCAGGGCAAAGGCGACTCCGGGAAGGCGAAGGAGTTTTGCACAAAGGCCGCGGCATTCAATTCCCTGCCACAGTTGAATCTTGCGTTTGTGAGGACGAAGGCCGCGAGAGTTTAGGGCGCGAAGGACGATCTCAATCACAGCCCGCGGAGCGGGCGACGGCATAAAGCCGGAGTGGAGCGCAGCGAAACCCCAGGTTAAAGGTCGCAAAGATCTGGTAAGCCCGCGAAGTGGCCGGCAGGTTTGGCAAATTCAAGTCTGTCGGCCGCTCCGCGGGCTGGGTTACTTCTCACGGACACATTCCTGGGGTTTCGCTACGCTCCACCCCAGGCTTTACGCCGGCGGCCGCTTCGCGGGCTTAAACGACCGCGATTCTTTACTATTTCCTTAAGGCCCCCTTTACTAATCGGAACTTAAGATTCAATATTCACCAGCCGGCTGTTTGCTATTTCCTATTTGCTGATTGCTGTTTGCTGATTTCCTATCTCCTATGCCTAACGCTACCTGGCCCGAACTGAAATTCTCCGAATGGCAAGACACGTTTGCCACGTTGCACATGTGGACGCAGGTGGTCGGGAAGATACGCCTGGAGCTAACGCCTCTCGTGAACCACTGGTGGAACGTGCCGCTCTATGTCTCAGCCCGCGGTCTGACAACCACCGCCATGCCTTATCGAGACGATCGCGTATTTGAAATCGAGTTCGACTTCATTGATCACAAGCTGCGGATCGTGTGCAGCGATGGGGCGAGCAAGATTCTCGATCTGCGTCCACAGTCGGTTGCGGACTTTCATGCGGAGGTGATGGCAACACTCCAGGAGCTGGGAATCGACGTAGACATTTGGACCATGCCGGTCGAGGTGCCGAGTCCGGTTCGTTTTACTGAAGACCACGCGCACAAGTCATACGACCCCGAGTACGCCAACCGGTTCTGGCGCGCACTGGTGATGATGGACGAGGTGTTTCAGGAGTTTCGTTCGCGCTTCATCGGCAAATGTAGTCCGGTGCACTTTTTCTGGGGCAGCTTCGATATGGCGGTCACGCGTTTTTCCGGCCGGGGTGCGCCTGTGCGCGAAGGCGCCGACCTCATCACCCGTGAAGCTTATTCGCACGAAGTGATCAGCCACGGCTTCTGGCCAGGCAACAAAGACATGGAAGCAGCGTTTTACTCTTACACCGCTCCCGAACCAGCCGGACTCGCCGACACTATCGGCCAGGGAAAGATCGTTCCCGTGCAGACGTTTTACAGTGCCGAGATGAAAGAATTTTTTCTGCCCTACGATGCGGTGCGAACTGCGGCCTCACCCGAACAG
>JBGTCM010000179.1:0-9578 GCA_041748795.1 Pyrinomonadaceae bacterium | reverse complement strand
CCTGGCCCACGTAAGTCCACTGACAACGTAGGCAGTCATAAACGGATCGCTCTGGTCATCCTTCCACCAACCCCATCCGCCGTCGTCGTGTTGGAACGCGTATAGGCGGTCCATGCCCTTCTTAACCTTCTTCGCCAGGTCGTTACTGTTCCGAAGGGAAGTTGTCTTCACTTCTTTTAAAGCCTGCGACACGATCACGTTAGGCAGGAAACTCGACATGGTCTGTTCAGTACAACCGTAAGGATAGGTTGTCAGATAATCGAGCGCGCCAAAAAGCGAGCCGGCCACCGAAGGCGCAATCTCGATGCGAAGAGTTCGCGCGCGCGGATCAGCATCCGCCGGCAGAGCGATGGAAAACGTCTTATCGGCAGTCTCTTCAGCAAACGTCCACGATTCATTCTTCACCTGATGAAGACCACGCGGTACCACCATCAACGGGAGTTCAACTGCGTCTGACTCCGTATCGGTCAGGGCCTTTGCCAGCAGCGTAATCTGCCCGACATTTGCCGCGGAGATTTGCCAGTCAACACGATGCTCGCCCTGCTTTCGCACGTTGACGGTCTGTTGAGGAGCGCCCTGAAGCTGCGCGCCTGTGACTTCAAGAGAAATCTGAGTGGATTTGTCGGCGTTGAGATAGTTGTGAACAATGCCGGACAGCGTCACCGTATCGCCCTGCGTGATGAAGCGCGGCGTTTCCAGACGCATGATGACGTCCTTGCGTGCGAGAACTTTGTATTTGGTTGCCCCTACTTTGGTGTCGGATGTCACACCGCGCGCGGTGGCCCGCCAGGTCGTTAAGTTGTCAGGCAATTCGACTTTAACAGTCGCTTTGCCGTCGGCGCCGGTGACCACATTAGGTTGCCAAAAAGCCGTATCCTTAAAATTCTTCCGGACTGTGGGTTGCACCAAGCTGCCTTCGTTCTTGAAGTCGGCAAGCTCATACGCTGGTTTATTTCGCGCGAGATACATCGGCTTGTCGCCGGCGTAACCCGTGAAGGAGTAAGCAATCGACAACTGCGTAGTGACGCTGTTGTAGCGCATACCATAAAACTCGTTCTTGATGTTTCCGGAGTAATCAGGCGCGACGCTGTAAATCGATTCGTCGACAACTCCCAAACTAACCTCGGCGCCGGACACGGGCGATCCATCGGCATTGCGAGCAAGGATTGTGTAAGACGCAGTCTCACGTGGTTTGTATTCGTTCTTGTTGGAGATAATTTCCAGATTCAACATCTTGTCTCGCGCCGGAACGATGATCCGCTGATCGCTCGTATACATGTCGCCGTTTTTCACGTACGACACGTTGAGAAAGACGTTGGGCGCGTAGTTAGCTACGATCGGAATATCCAGGATGACCGATCGGCCTGGCGAATTCACGTGCTGTAGCGACATCACGTTGGTCAGCTCTGTGCTTACCAGAAGGTGAGCGTTATCCGTTGGCAGAATCGCGAGAACGTGCGCTGTTTCGCCGGCACGGTACGACTTCTTGTCAGGAACAAGTTTGATGGCATTGTGATCTTCGCTGTAATAGGACGACTCGGACCATTCAGACTGGCGATCCGTAACCCATAGATATCCGCCGATTGAAGCAACATTCTTGCCGGCTTCATTGATCACGGTCTTGATCGAGATGTTTCCATCTTCCGTGGTTGTGTAGTCGTAACTGCCCTGACCCTGGGAATCGGTTTGCACCGAACCGGAACCGATGACGCGTTCGTTTACTTCATATTCGGGATAGGAATATTCGTCGTCATTCTCTTGTTTCGGTTTTCTGGTCCACGTGCGCTCGACAAACTGAAGTTGAACACTGGCAGAGACCGGGCGGCCCTCGTAATCGGTGGTCTTCACCACGACCCTGGCCACGTCGCCTTTTTGGTAAACATAACGCTCGGGGTTTGCGTTTGCGACAATAGTCCCGCGGGTGGCCACAAAACTCCCTGCGCCATCCATTGTTCGGCGGGCTGAATCCGTGACCTGCGCCTCGAGCCTGTAACTGTAATCCGAGGTGTCTTTCTCGTCCGGCGGAGGGACCTGAAAGTCGACATTCATGTGGCCACGCGCGTCGAGGTTGCCTTCGCTTTCCTGGACCATGTCGTCGCCGCCACCGTAATAGTCAGTGTACGCGTCTTCTTCCTCAGACTCTTCACCAGTGAGTTCAGAGGCGTCATCGTCACCATAACTCCATGCGTAATAACGCGAGCGGTAGATGTAATATTTGACTTCCGCATTGGCAACGGGAGCACCAAAGAAATACTTTGCGTCGATCGAGAAGTTTGCCTTCTGGCCCGCTTGCACGAATTTGCCAGGCACCGAGACGGTAACTTTGTATTCAGGTTTCTTATATTCGGCGACCTGGAAACTTCCGCTGGACCGCGCGCCGTTAACGTCGGCGGTGATGTTGTAGTTTCCCAAAGGAGCTTCTTCGGAAATCTCGATGTCGCCGGCGAAAGTGCCGCGAGGTGTTAACGAAATTTCTTTGGTTAAGATTGTTGCGTTATTCGGATCCTCAACGGTGACCGTTACGGTATTGCCGTCGACAGGCTTATACGCGCCATTCGCATCGACTGCCCGGAGTATTCCCTTAAAGTTCACTTTGTGATTTGGACGATAAACAGGCCGGTCGGTATAGATGTAGCTTTTGATTTCACCGGACTCATTCTCGAAGCCATCCATATACAGGGCGCCGTGATCGGAGATCGCAAAGTTGCCGCTGTGTTTGGCCAGAATCAAAAGCGACTTCGCTGCCGGATGCTCTTCGTCGACTACCTCTTCGGCATCGCCTTCGGCTTCTTCAGCGCTTTCCTCGTTTTCAGCTTGTTTCGGTTCTGCGATCTTCGTTCGGAACATCCCGTGGTCGTCGGTCTTCCCGGTGGTTATGGTTTTTTTCTCTCTCACGATTTCGATTTCCGCCCCCGGTCTTGGTTCACCGGTCTTGCGATCCACCGCGTAGATAAGCAAGTCGCCATCGCGGGTCGTCTTATCAATCATCGTCAGATCGGTAACAACGACCACCGTGTAGGCCCGTAGGTCATTGTTGACTGCTTCAACGAGGTAGACGCCCGGACTGCGCCTGCCGAGGGGAATCATCCGCTTGTCGTATTCCTCCTCGAGCGGCTGCAGCGGCTCGCGCCAGGTCGTCACCACCATATCGGGATTCAACAAGGGCACGCGTGCGTAGTCGGCAACATTGAGAGGAGTGCGTATCGTTTCTGACTCTTTGCGAAACTTTTGATTAAAGGCTTGTCGCGAATCGCGTTTGAGTTGCGCGCGTACGAATTCCTTAACTTCGGAAAACGCCCGGCGTTTAAAGGAGCGAACTTTTTCCAAAAACGATTTCCGTCGCGGCAGGGAACTCGTAACTTCTTCTTCCTCGTCCTCGCCCATCTGATGCGGATCCTTCAGTTGAGTGAAAAATTTCCGTGGGTCCTTCACCTGATAGACTCGAAAATCGAGGTGGTCCACACCCTGATAATCGACCCAAAGCCGTGGGTTATCAGACGTTCCATAAGTGCGATGCGTTGAAAGCGAAAAGAAGGGTTTATTTGACGTTGGCTCACGCAGAGTTTCCGGTTCTTCGTAAGTTACCTCTTCGGTTCCGGGTGCCTTGGCTCGTGAACGCATAGAGGCGATGGCCAGTGCGCCGGCGATGACAACCAGATAGACGAGAGAAGCGGTCAGGATGCGAAATGTTCGAGAGTTCTTTGACACGGCTTAGCCCTCCTTGGGCCAGTCGAGAAACATAGTCTTAGTCGAGAAATTTTAAGCGGTAAAAACCAAGAAAATTAGAATTGCTTTCGACCGGCCGCCAGCGCCTGTTTGGATGCTGGTCCAGAACTGAAAGCCGGACTTTCTTTACTGTGCCCGCATCCGTCGGCGACGCACCGGTGTGATAGACCACCCAGTCGTTTGATCTTTCGTCGCTGAGTTTGGCGTCGCCGAGAAACACCATCACGTGATACGGAAATTTTTGGACCCACGGTTGGTGAAAGAAGAGTAGATCTCCGGGCGCGGCATGATGACGATCGCGGCTGACGAATTTTGTGTTGAAGCTCTTGAGACTCCGGGCGTCGGCGAATTCCGAGAAGGTCCCGTTCGACAAATCGCCGTCTTTATAGGCGCCGAAATTAGTGCGGAAGAGTTTTTCACCCAGCGGGCCCTGTTCCAGCTGGTAACGCTTCACATCGGGAGCGATTGCGTTGTAACCGGGGCCCATCTTCTGAAACCAGGGCCGGTCATGGCGTCGCAATGCCTCTCGCCACGCAAAACGCACCAGACCGGCGCAGTCTCTCTGTTCTGCAATCCAATCTTTGCTCAACTGATAAAACTGGCCTTCGGCAATCAGCGTGAACCAACTGCGAAAATTCTCGCGGTCCATGTAACTCTCGAGCTCTGCTCCATCAGGAAGACCGTCGTTGTCAGAGTCGAGCGATAGGGAATGCGTAGCAGTTTTCGCGGGAGCGTTGTGTGCGCGCGAAAGCGGAGTCGGGTCGTAACGTTTGCGATTTCTTCCCAGACTGAAGGAGACAACAAGGACCAGGCTTAGGGCCAGGAGTAGCAGCAGCGCGAAGTTGAGTTGTCGACGTTTCAGAAACGCGAGCATGGGGGAATTATGGAGTCCAGTTTATTAATCTGCGAGGCGGCCTTAAACAGTGCGCGGCCATGTTAACACGTCTCTGGCCGCCGCTGGGTACGGATTGACTGGCTGTGGGAATCCACAGTAAGCGAGGCAAAGATTCCTGGTTAACCCACGCCATAAGCTCGAAGACACAACAATCCGTCCACGTACCGATGCAGCTTGATCAGGCATTACAGAACCCAGCGCGGTAGCGCGGGATCGGGGAAGCCACTCGACACTTAATCACTAAAACTTTTTGATGATCGCTGCCTCTAGCATCCCGCGCTACTGCGCGGGGTTCTGTAATCGATCCACGAACCTGTATCACCGCCTCATCCAATCCTTGCATGCGGTAAGGAATACATTCCTGCCAAATCACAGAAGTAATGAATGGTGGGGTTTGTCCTCATCTTAAGGAGGCTGTTTGCGAGAGTCCGACAGACAGGAATGTCTGTCCTACTGGAAGGCTGAAAAGAGTATTGCAAAAAGGAACAGGCGCGGGTAGATTGTCGAGAGCCAAGCATTAATCCTCAGGCGGGTTCACCGGGTTTTAAGCGGGGTGTAGCGCTGCCTTGATAATTTGCGGGAGGTAACGAAGTGCCGACTGGAACATGTCCCGAGTGTGATGCGGATGTCCACGTAGATACTGATACTGACAAAGGCGAGACGGTTTCGTGTGAGGAATGTGGGACCGACCTGGAAGTAGTTGGTCTCGACCCGGTGGAACTGGACATTGTCGAAGAAGAAGATTTAGACGACGACGAAGACGAATTCTGAAAAGACAGGAGGCAGGCCGCAGGAGGCAGTTGGCAGGAAGACGTTTCGACCTGCGGCCTGCCTCCTGCCTCCTATTTCTTGCCCGCCTGAAACCCTGGCCGACTTTGCCTCAGCGTCAATCCCCTGGGTCCTTCAATCCTAATAGTGTGAAATTGGCCGTCGCGTCGCTTTGCTTCGGGAGGATAGAAAGCAAGCACGTACGCTGACGTCACTTCCTCGGCGAGTGCCCGAAATAATCCTTCGTAGTTTCGTTCATCGGCGTAAGCACTTCGGCCGCCGGTTAATTCAGCCAGTCCGCTGACTTCGAGAGGCGTCGGCAAAGGAGTTTGCGTCGAGGAAGCGAGCGCTCTCGAGTAAGATGGGAGGGTTACTACGTACACGCTGGCATCAGCGGCGTTGGCTCGCTCGATTACGGTTTCGGGAGAAACTGTGTCGCCGACCGGAAAGCCATCAGTTACCACCAGCACTGCGCGTTTCATCAAACGTCGTTCGCGAGTGCGCGGCGCGTGGCGGACAAGCAGTCGGATCGCATCGTCAACCGCATCGAAAGTGTGGGTTGAAAGTCCGCTTGGCTCGCGCGCGATGCGTGCAAAAGCGCGGTCCAGTTTTCCCTGGTCGGAAGTAAACTTCTGCAGCACTTTTACATTCATGCCGAAAGCCATTGCCGCATACTGCGCGGGGTGACCGGAAAGCCTTGCCGAGAAAGCTTTCAACGCAACTCTTAGACGCTCCATCTCTTCGCCGGTCATGCTTCCGGAAATATCGATTGCAAATACGACTGCCAGCGGTCGCGGCTCTCCAGCACGCCGTTCGACCTGAAAAAATGAAAGCGGCTGTTCCACACCGTCGAGATAGAGCTTGAAGTCGTTTTCCTTGAGGTTCTTTATTGGCCGGCCTTCAACGTCAGTAGCCACAACATCAACCGACACCAAATCGGTATCGATCTTCAGGACATCCTCGGGTCGATCGTCGTCGGTGGGATTAACTTTTCGCGGCCGTTGAATTTGCGATTCTGGAGTTTGGGTGCGACCAAACGGGACAAGGGCCGCGCACAGGATGGCCCCCAGCGATAACAAAAGGGAGAGCCGAACAAATTTAGGAAGCTGATTCATTACTGGGTTTGAGTTAAGAAACGCTGGGGAGCCCTAATTATACGGGGCGACCTTGAAGTCGCCAAGCAACGCTATTACAGAACCGAGCGCGGTAGCGCCGGATGCTTTTCCTGCAGCTGGGCCTCAGGAAAAGAGTTTAGGGGGCCTTGCCGGAAAGGCCGAGCCCTTCCGCACTGTGCGGCGGCAGAGCCGCTAACACCTTGCACCGGGCAACATCATCCTGGTTTAACCGCATCAACTACTATTGGCTTAATCACCCCAGCTCAAAGCGATTAACCTGAAAACGATGCTATCATTCCGAATGTTTCAAACGACGGCCATTAACCCGATGTTCTTCCCGCCCGGAGATTTATCATGAAATTCAACAAGTCAGCCTTTATGTTTTTGCTGGTCATATTAATGAGCAGCGCATTCGCGCAGGATCGCTCGAGCGGCGGCATCAAGGGCAAGGTGCGCGTCGAAACCGGGACGCCGGCCGGTGTCGCGATTGTGGTGCGACAGGGCGAACGCGAAGTGGCGCGCGGGTTGACGGACAAGAAAGGTGAGTTTGTTGTAAATCGGCTCACACCCGGTTTGTATGGCGTCACCCTGCGAAAGGCAGGTCTTAGCATCGGCACGATTGAAAACATCGAGGTCAGAGCCGGCAAGACGCGTTCGCTTGGAGACAACCTGGTGTTGGCCATTGACGAAGGCTCGATCGCCTTTATTCGCGGCAGCGTTTTTAATGAAGACGGCCGTAGCATGCCCAACGTGAGGATTGAACTGGCCAGAGTCGAGGACGACGGAACCGTGAAAAAGATTGATGGGCGCGTCAGCAACGAAATTGGCGCTTTTGTTTTTCGCCTTGCGCCCGACAAGGCTAAGTATCGAGTGACTGCCAAAGCCAATGGCGCCGAGCCCGTCAGCCAGGATGTTGACGTTGACGACGCCGCCGTTTACCGCATTGCGCTTTCCATAAAAACCGCGAGGAAGTAATACGGTCCACGAATCACACTAATTGGCACTAATAACATTTCGTGTTGATTCGTGTGTTTAGTGGATGGTCCGTCCTGTCTGATCGCACTGGTAAACCTCATCATCAAGAGCTACAACCTCCATTTAACGGGGAACCTGTTTTATATTTGGATGGACGTTTGAATTTGCTATAGGATGCAAGATCCTGAGCTATGGAAGACCGTGAAGAATTCCTTACCGCTCGCCAGCTTGCCAAAATACTGCAAGTGAGCGAATCAACGGTGCGACGACTTGCCCGCAAGCGCCGCATTCCCTCCGTGCGCGTTACCCCAAACATTATCCGGTTTCACCTCGATGCAGTGCGAGAAGCACTCGACGTTCCGCGGTCGCGTATTCGTCACGGCGAATACATCGAACCCGTTGATGACGCTCAATTGTCGTTTGATGATTTGATGCTGACGTGAGGCCTGAGTCTATTTGCCGCGGATGAACGCGGACAAACGCGGATCTGCGACTGCATAATTAGAGTTCTAGCGCCTTAAATCTCGTTCTTCTGATCAGCGTTCATCCGCGTGCATCTGCGGCAAGAACTCCTACATCACTTCGGCGCGGTGAACTCAACCCACTTGTCGCCCTGCTTCATATAAATCTTAGGCTGGCGAATCGGAAACTTGCGGGCGAATGAAGGGTTCGCTTTGAGAAACCGTTGAATCGTTCCATTGTCGCCCGTCGCCACTCTCCACTTGCCGTCTTCGCGCACCACGTATTGCTGCACAACGATTTTGCCTTCCGCCGGAAACGGGGTCGTAATGCGTCCAAACAGTTCAGTGTCGGCCACGGCTATGTTTCCTGAGACACGAACGGCGCCGATGCTGATCCGATCGAGTGAATAACGTCCCTGGGCGCGCTGCATCGCGTTGATAAAACGGGTGCGAGACATGCGGCCACGAGTGGAAGCGGGGAGGGAATCATAGACTGCGCCAAAGTTTCGCGATTGTAATTGTTGGAATGTTTGTTGAACGACGTCACGTACTTCTGTTTCGGTTAATGCCTCCGCGAGAGTCGGTACGAAACACAGTATTGCTAAAAGCGTCGCCGCCGTCTTTAAGTTAGTAGTCCACGTCTTCATTCGAATCTTCCACCCCTGTTTGTTGTTCATTCGCCTCAATGATTCGCTTCATCTGAACTCGGTAGCTAAGAAACCACGCCACGACACCGACCGTCCCCACCACGAAAGCCGCGTCGAGTCGCTGGCGGGCCAGCAGAACCAGCGCGGCCGCAATGCAAATCCCGGTGATGGTTATCCAAAAAAGTTTCACGTGCGTAATTACTTGATCGTCACCGGAATCTGAAGATCAACTGTTCCCGGAGGGTAACAAACCTGATCGTCGCATGCTTGGATGCGCAAAGTGGCGCGTACGGATCGATTACCCTTCGACGCGGTTTTGTCGGCTTTAAGCTCGGCCTTGATCTCCGTTGTACCTTCGTAAACGGCCAGAGGCTTTTCAGCAAAGGCGAAGGTGCCTGTGATAGGGGGCGGATACGTGACTTTACCGACCGTGACTCCGTCACCGGGTTTGATTTCCAACTCAGTGGCTATCAGGTAAGGGTACGTGGGCGGGTTTGCGTTTACGTGATAGCCCTTTTGAATGACCAGGCGAACTACAGCTTCCCCGGATGTTCCCGCTGCAATCTCGGCCGTTTGAGGTTGAGCATTTACTACACCCACGGACGTGACTTTCTTAACTTCCGGTGTTGAGTTTGAAGTAGTGATAACGTCGCTCGCAGGACGCTTCGAGCATCCGGCGAAAGTTAACGCGCTTGCGAGACCAAACAAAGCTAATTTGTACTTGAACATAATTTGAATTGTTGTAAGACAGCCCACTGGGGGGCGGTATTGTTAATCTTCTTCAGTCTCATCTTTGCTATCCGGTTTCTTAATTCCAAATTTCTCCAAACGGTATTGCAGGGTGCGGAAAGTAAGGCCGAGTAGTTTTGCCGACTTGGTTATGTTGTAGTCGGTTTGTTCCATCGCCTGCATGATTAGATCTCTTTCCACGTCCTCGAAATTGATTCCGTCCGCGGGCAACTTGAAAGCGCCCTCGGCAACCGGCCTGGCT
>JBGTCM010000178.1:0-2484 GCA_041748795.1 Pyrinomonadaceae bacterium | reverse complement strand
GGAGTAGCAAGCACAAAAGACATCAGCGTCGGCGGCTTTTACATGAACACGCAGGCAGAGATTCCCGAAGGCTCTGTGTTGCTGGTGCGAATACCCTTTCCCGATGGTAAACAGGTGGTGGCCAACGCAGAAGTTGTTTATAGCAATCCCGCGCGCGGCGTGGGTTTGAGGTTTCAAAGTTTGTCGGAAGAGAATCGCCAGTTGATCGAACGTGAACTCGGCATCGTCTGAAAAGTATCCGCCCATTAACCAGTTGCGCTGGAGCGACCTCTCGCGCGAGCAGCGAGAAGCCCTGTCCGGCAAACTAGTAGGACTCTGGGGCGCGTCAAGCGATATCGAAGCTTTTGACTCCCTTGCTGTCGAAAAGCAGCAGGCGTTATTGTTGGTGCTTTCTCGCACGAAGGCCAGGAATCTGTGGTCCGCGGTGAGGCAGATAACCAATATCTATGGCGAGGGCGGCGTGGGAATGGGTTTCTTCGCGTGGCCAATGATTAGATCGGCCCTCGAGCGTAGTCGAGATTTCACCAAGCTTTTCGCAAATCATAATGATACGACCGGAGGTTTTTACGAGAAAGGCCGGGCCACCTCCGTTTTGCATTTCCTGTATATCGATGGAGACCCGCCAAAGTGGTTCGTTCATTTCGACCTTCACAGTCCGGTATATTCCCCGGCCAGCGCTTACAAACACCTTCGTGTTGAGTTTATTGGCAAAGTTACGCCTGATTGGCGGATGATAGACAAGTACCTGAGAGTTTGACCCCAGGTATCGAGACAAAAGGAGCAGCTACCCATGTTCGATCAGTTCACGCTGGGCATCGAGGAAGAATTTCAAATCGTAGATCCTCAATCGCGTGAGCTGCGTTCGCACGTGTCCGAATTCCTGGACGAGGGCAAGATGCTTCTGGGCGAGCAGATCAAGCCGGAAATGATCCAGTCGATGGTCGAGGTCGGAACCGGCATCTGCAAAAACATTCAGGAAGCGCGCGCCGATATTACGCGTTTGCGGAGCATCATATCCGGCCTGGCAGGGAAGACTGGTCTGGCGATAGTAGCGGCCTCTACGCACCCGTTCTCCCATTGGCAGGATCAGAAAATTTACGACGACGAAAGATACGCGCTGCTGGTGCAGGAGCTCCAGACCGTGGCCCGGTCATTGTTGATTTTCGGCCTACACGTTCACGTCGGTGTGGAGGATTTAGAGCGACGTATCCACATCATGAACGCGGCGCGCTACTTCCTCCCTCACGTGCTGGCGTTGACAACTTCATCACCGTTCTGGATGGGCCATAACACCGGGCTGAAGTCGTATCGGACGGAAGTCTTCAAACAGTTTCCCCGCACAGACATTCCGGATCACTTCGATTCATACGCCAATTTTCAACGCTATGTCGATCTCTTGATTAAGACACAGTGCATCAACGACGGCAAAAAGATCTGGTGGGACCTGCGGCCGCACCCGGTTTTCCCCACGCTGGAGTTTCGTATCTGCGACATTCCTACGCGGGTTGATGACACGGTGGCCGTCGCCGCCCTGTTTCAGGCAATCGTCGCCAAGCTCACTAAGCTAATCGAAAAGAATCTTGGTTTTCGGCTGTATCGCCGCATGCTGATTCAGGAAAACAAGTGGCGCGCGGTGCGTTGGGGAATTGATGGAAAGATGATCGACTTCGGCAAGCAAAAAGAAGTGCCGACGCGCGATCTGATTCTGGAACTGTTGGAGTTTGTCGATGACGTCGTTGACGTGCTCGGGTCGCGCAAGGAGATCGAGCACATTCACACGATTCTCGAGCGGCGGACGTCGGCAGAGGAACAACTGCGGGTCTTTGAGGAGACAAAGGACCTCAAGGCCGTGGTCGATAGGCTCATTGAGCTGACGATGGAGAATGTTCCGGTAACCACCGATTTCACGATACCAGCGCCAATTACTTCTGCTTCGACGATATCGAAATAGGATCGAACCAATCCGCAGATTTCACAGATTCACAGATTGGGCCAATACAAAAATGCCGTTGAGAACGTGATATAAACTTCAAGCCCTTTATCCGTCATCGCCAATCTGCGTAATCCGTGAAATCTGCGGATAGCTCTCCACCAACTCCTGATTCAATTGTCTCGCAGGTTCCTTCGAGCTGCCTTTCCCGCCAGGTAATACTGCCACAACATCCTTGCCGCCACAGACCGGTACGGCCGCCACGGCTCCGCCATCTCATCCAACTGATTCGGATTAGGACGAAATGAAAGCTCCTTCAGGTTCATCATCGCGATCTGCAGCGCCAGGTCACTCGCCGGCCAAATGTCTGCGCGACGCAACGCCATCAGCAGGTAAACGTCCGCGCTCCACGCGCCAATCCCTTTGATCTCCATTAACGCTGCTCTTACTTCAGCATCACTCATGCGGGAGAATTGCGATAGACGCAAACTCCTCTCGTTAAGTGATTGGGCCAGGTGCAGACAATAAGCAGTCTTCTGCCGCGTAAGTCCCTG
>JBGTCM010000177.1:0-1835 GCA_041748795.1 Pyrinomonadaceae bacterium | reverse complement strand
GGTGTAGACATTGAAGATTCCTGTTTTGTTGCTGTGGATAAGGATTTGTTGCTCGTCCGCGGAAAACGACGAGCCGCCGATGCGGACGGTTTCCATAAACTGCTCAATCGTGTATGGCCGAACGCTGCGTGCCGTCGTCTTCGAGGGCTTTGTGGTAACGGCTTTCTGAGCCACTACCGCGGTCGATAAGCCGCTGAGGGCGACGAACGCGGCGATGGCAATTAGAGTTGTAATTCTCTTGAAGGACATTCTTTTAGGGGGTGTGTTTAAGTTCATAGGCTTTCCTTTGTGATGATGTGGCCGTCTGGCCGGATCTGGCTGTGGTCAAGAGCGTAAAACGTACCATGCGGGATGCAGGTTTCAAAAGGATTTACAGAACCGCGCGCGCTAACAGGTGTATAGAGTACAAGCTTCAGCTTGCGGGTTGGGGTGGAAGCTAACGTGCATGATCAGGAAAGACGCAACCTAAAGGTTGTACTCTGAACAACTGTTACCGCGCTCGGTTCTGCAAGGTCCACTTTTGGTTTAGTTTCTTTTGCGGTAGTTTACGTCATACAAATACAAACAGCTCACGTGGAGGAAAAAATGAAACGTAATGCATCAGCCGTTTGGAACGGCGGTCTTAAGGATGGCAAGGGAACCATTTCTACTGATAGTGGAGTTCTGTCCAACACGCAGTATTCATTCAGCACCCGTTTTGAGGACGGCGCCGGCACTAATCCGGAAGAATTGATTGCTGCGGCCCATGCCGGCTGTTTCTCGATGGCGCTATCGGGCCAACTCGGTCAGGCCGGTCTGACAGCGGACAGCATTCGCACCACCGCCAGTGTGAAACTTGAAAAGGGCGATGCAGGCTTTGCGATCACCTCCGTGCATCTGGATGTGAAAGCGAAAGTGCCCGGCGCAGATCAGGAAGCGTTTGAAAAAGCTGCGAACAACGCCAAAGCCGGATGCCCGGTTTCGAAAGTCTTGAAGGCGGAGATCACGATGGACGCCACGTTGGAAGTGTGAGCTACCGCGGCCATTACAGAACCGAGCGCGATAGCGCCGTGTCCTGGAGACACCCCGGTTAACTTCTGCTGGCTGGGCCCGATTGGAAGATGATTCGAGGATCCGGCGCTACCGCGCTCGGTTCTGTAATTGAGAGTGCGACCGAACCCCCTCTGGTTGGCCCTGCCTCCTGCCTCCTGCCTCCTGCCTCCTGCCTCCTGCTGTCTGCGTCCTCGCAGGATGTATAATCCCAAGCACATTCAAACTTTGCGCGATGCGGCATATTCGAAAGGAAAACTTCATGACAAATCTATACAAAACCAGGAGTGGTATTTACGTTGCGCCGGCGACTCCTCTGTGGATTATTTTCTCCCTGGCAATTGTTTGCCTGGCAGCTGCGATCTTGTGGTCCAGTACTGGTGAGGCCACCGCTCAAGCAACGCCCTCTCGCATCGGCGTCGTCGATTTCCAAAGAATTTTAGGCGATTCGGCACCGGGTAAGGTGTCGGTGGCGAAGTTATCCGCAATGCAGCAAGATCGTTTTAATAAGGCGAAACAGATGAACGACGAAATAACGAGGCTTGAAGCTAGTTCGACAAACCCCGCCTTAACTCCCGCTCAGAGGAACACTTTCGGGCAACAACTGACAGACAAACAGGTGGCCCTGAAGCGATTTGCTGAGGATGCCGAGACGGAACTTCGCACGGCGCGCGTCCGCGAACTTCAAACTCTCCAGGAGAGACTCAGGCCGGTGATTGACTCAATGGGTAAGGAGATGGGAATGGCGGCACTTTTTGATAAGCAGGAGGCCGGGATAATTTATTCCAACGACGCCATCGACATCA